>JAFXOC010000150.1 GCA_017529085.1 Selenomonadaceae bacterium
AAAAATGAGATTTTTTCATATTTCCGATTTGCATATCGGCCTAAAACTGCTCAACAGAGATTTATATGAAGATCAAGAGTACATTTTAAAAAAAATTGTAGAATATGCAAGAGAATATCAGCCTGACGCTTTCGTTTTGGCGGGGGATATTTACGACAGGGCAATTCCGTCCGCCGAAGCCGTGGGGCTTTTCGATACGTTTATAAACGAACTGAGAGAAGCTATTCCTAAGGCTTATATTTTGATGATAAGCGGCAATCACGACAGCGGTATGAGGCTTAATCTCTATAGGAATATATTGTCGAAAGAACGGTTGTATTCCGTTGGCTTACCGCCAATGAAAAAAGAAGAATATGTGGAAAAAGTCACCCTTTCCGATGAATTCGGAGAGGTTAATTTTTATCTTTTGCCGTTTGTAAAGCCTTCAATGGTGAAAAATGTGTTTGAGGATGCGCCGGAGAGTTATAATGATGCGGTAAAGATGTTGATTGAGCGGGAAGATATTGACTTACAAAAGAGAAATGTTATCGTCAGCCATCAATTTTATTTGCCCATGGGAGAAAATCCGGAAAATATAAAGAGAGCTGATTCTGAAATAGTAACCGTTGGAAATATCGACAATGTTTTTGCGGACGTACTCTATAAATTTGACTATGCGGCGTTAGGGCATATACATAAGGCATCGCGGGTAAAACATGAACACATAAGATACGCAGGCACGCCTATAGCCTGTTCGGTCAGCGAAGCGGGGCAGGAAAAGGGATTTTTAACAGTAGACCTTTTGGAAAAAGGCAATCTTAATATCGAAAACATCGCATTAGAACCGCTAAGACGCGTCAGAAAATTGGAAGGAACATTGGAGGACGTTTTAAAAGAAGCCTCCGAGGACTATGTTGAAGTCACGATTTTGGGTGACGTTCTCTCAAGCGACGACATAACGAGAGTTCGCAGCGCATTCCCCAGCATGTTGGATATAAGGCGAAAAGGCAAAAGAGAAGAGGCCGCAAAGAAAATCACGTTAGACGAAGGAAAAAGCGAATTTGATTTGATGAAGGAATTTTTGGAGGACATGAGCGAAGATGAAGAGAGGATTTTGAGAGATATAATATTGAATATGTGAAAAAGAATAAAGGTGATGTCGTTGAAAACATGGGAAGAATTAGCAATAGAGGATGATTTTCTGTTTCAGAAGGTTATGGAAAATAAAGAAATTTGCCAAACTTTTTTGGAAAATACGTTGAAACGAGAAATTGCCGGTATCCATTATTACCAAAATGAACGTACGGTTAATCTAAGCCCCAAAAACAAAGGCGTTCGATTTGACGTGTTGGTTGAAACTGTAGACGGCACCATGATAGACGTTGAAATGCAGACTTCGGACAAATCTAAATGGTTGCCTAAGAGGACAAGGTACTACCAAGCGATGATAGATCTTAATGCGTTTGCCAAAGGTATGACATATAAAAAATTGCCGGAGTCGTATATTATTTTTATCTGTACTTTCGATCCATTCGGAATGTCTCGCAAAATATATACTTTCAAAAATCAATGCTCTGAAGAAAAATTTGAATTAAACGACGGTTCGACGAAAATCTTCTACAATACCATGGGGACGATTGGCGATGTTGACGAAGACATAGATAATTTTTTGAATTACGTTGAAACAAAAAACGTAAAGGGAAATTTCGCAAGAAAGGTGGCAGAAGAAGTGGAAAGATTAAAAGCTCACGATGCTTTGAAACTGGAGTATATGTCGTATTTTGCAAAAATGACGGACGAGCGAGATGATGCGCGAGAAGAGGAAAAAATAAATTCTATACGAAGTGTTATGAAAAATCTTAACATACCTTTAGAAAAAGCGATGGATATTATTGATATTCCAAAAGCGGAACAATCATCGTATAAAGAAAAAATTCTATCACAAATGAAATACAATTAAAATTTCGTTAGCTTTCTTTACGATGTTCTTTGTAGATATTTTTATCCCCCATGGGAATGACTGGAAAAAAATTGCGGAACCAAGAGGAGGAGAATGCTTAATGCGTCCGGTTTATTTGACCATGAAGGCTTTCGGTTCATACGCCGCAGAAACCAAGATAGATTTTACGAAAATAGCGGAGCCTCTTTTTTTGATTACCGGAGACACCGGCGCGGGAAAGTCTACCATATTCGATGCTATGGTATTCGCACTCTACGGTAAGAGCGCCGCGGCGGAAGGTAAGGAGGGGGAGGATTTAAAAAGCCATTATATAGACGGCGAACCTTCCGTCACTTTTCGCTTTATAAAGGATAATAAGGAATATGAGATAAAAAGAAGCCCCAGATACTCGAGGTTAAAAAAGCGGGGAACGGGCGAAATTTCCGTATCTGAAAAACTCTCGCTTACAATGCCCGATGGGACGGAGTTTTTGGGCAAGATTAAGGAGATAAACGAAAAGATAGAGGAGATAATCGGGCTAACCAAGGCGCAGTTTATGCAGGTCGCCATGATAGCTCAAGGCGAATTTATGGCGCTCCTTAGGGCAAAGTCCGATGAGAAAAGGGAAATTTTCAGAAAATTGTTTAATACGGGAAAATTCGAGAGAATAGTGAGCGCCCTGGACGATAAAAAGAAGGAATTGCGCCGCGTGTGCGAGCAGGCGGAGTATCGCTCAAAGTCCGACGTCAGAAGAATAAAGATTGCGGACGAAAACATACTCGCTTTAAGGAACGATATAGTAAACGAATCAAAGATAAATATAACCAAAGTCGAAGAGTTCCTGCGTCTGACGGAAGCGGATTTAGCGGAAAAGGAAGGTGAAAAGGCGACTCTTTCCGAGGCGGTGAATACGCTAAAAATCAAAAGGGACGGGTTGCGGGACAGTTTAAAATCCGCGGAGGAACTAAAAAAGGATTTCGACAGGCTTAGATACGAGGAAGGCGAGTTTGCTGAGTTTATCAAAGCGGAAAAGAATATTGCAGAGGACAGGGAACTTGCCGGCGAAATAGAAAACGCCCATAACATAAAGGATGCGTTCGCTCTTTACGCAAAATCAAGGGCAAAAGTGCAAGAATTAAGAGAAAATCTTGATAAAAACGAAAATATTTTACCGAAGTTAAACGCGGAATTTAAAGCTAAAACCGAGGTTTTGACCGAAACGGAAACCCAAGCGAAAATCGAAGTCCCCAAATTGCAAGAGACCATACAAACAGCAAACGAAGCGATTGAGCTGTTTGCCAAGATAAAAAAGCGGGAACGGGATTTAACGACGGCAAGAAAAGCTTTGGATTTAGCGGAAAAGAACGAAGCCGTCATAAAGCGTGAGACGGAAACTTTAAAGGCAGATACGGAGTCCAAAAAGCGTGAACTTGAAACTTTGACGGGACTCGATGCGAAACGCGAAAAGTTAAAAAACGAATACTCGACGCTTGAAGCCTTCGGCGAGTCCGCAAGCGAGTATAAAAAGCTATGCGAAGATTACAATGAAACAAGCTTAAAATTACATACGGCGCAAGAAGAATACAAGGCAAAAAGCGAAGCATGGGAACGGCAAGACAGGGAATGCGCCGCAAAAGAAAAATTATTCTTCGATTCTCAAGCCGGCATTTTGGCGGCGACGCTAAAACCGGGCGAAGCCTGCCCCGTATGCGGTTCGCCGGAACATCCAAAGCCTGCGAGATTA
>JAFXOC010000151.1 GCA_017529085.1 Selenomonadaceae bacterium
AAGACTCAAAATCCAAAATATCATCCGTATCCATCATGATATCAAATGCGTTTTCAATTTCAGCAATCAATGACATATGTCCCACAGAATCCCATTCGTCAATCTCTAAGTATTTCAGTTCCGGAACCTTAGCCGCCTCCACCCCCAAGGTCGTTACAAAAGCGTTTACATATTTTTCCATATTATTCATAGCGTATACCCTCCCTAATTTGTTATACAACGCGATAAAGCAAGCGGCATATCAATGCCGTCCCATACTAAGGAAATGTCCATTGCGCGCCCTACAGGTACGATTCTGTCTACGCCCCGTACGCCATGAAGTTTTATAATTCTTTGCAATTCTTCCTTTACGTTGCCTATATAGACAATGGTCTGACATTCCTTCTTCAAGATGGGAACTATATCTTCCAAATTCTCCGCATCGCACTCCATAAAATATCCGCAGTTTCCCTTGTACCTCATAATATCCGGATAAAGCCTCGGTAAATTTAGCCGCACCAACGTATTGTCTTCCTTAATCTCCCTCACGCCCTCATAATTTGCCGCGCACAGCGCCGTATTTAAGAGTTTGTCGGAACTTGCAATCTCACTCATTTCATAACGCTCGTCTACCAGATCTTTAAGCTTTCTCCAAAATATTTGCTTGGCTTCGGAAATTTTTTCTCCCGTCCACACCACCAACCTAGGAGAACTGCAAGCGTTTTGATCCGAGAAATATGTGTCATTGTAAAAATCTCGGGCGATGTGTTCATGATTCATCCGCAAATATTCGTCGGCGCAAATAACAGCAATGGAATAGCGATCGGCAAATCCTATATCCAAACAACGCGGACTCACCTTAGCTCGACGAATGTCATTCACCGTCTTATTACCGCCCCAAATCAGACGCGCGTCGCACAAAGCCGAAAGTTTCTCCGTGACAACATCGTCATGACCGTATCTGACAATGCAAATATACGGAGCCATACTAGGGCAGGATTCGGAAATAACCTCTCTAATAGCCTTGCAAATAATATCCACCTGCAAAAATTCCTTGCTTGAAACTCGCGCCACGGAAGCGTTGCCGGACAACATCGCATAAGCCAATGAAACGGCAAACTGTACGGGAATATTGCTTGGCGTTATGTGAAAAACCAGTCCCCTGCCCAATCTTTCCATACTGCTTTCATAACTCTTTTTCATCTGCTCCAAGGATGCCCTGCGCAACCAAAATCCATAAGCGATAACATCACTATATTGGCGACATCTATTATCCAGCAACTTTTGAGACAGCTTGTCTAAAAAATCCACAACCGGCTCTGAAAAAAGCGGTAAAGCCGGAACTGAACAAATATTTTCCAACACCTTTTCGTCTCCTACCAGATAACGCAACCGCTTAGCTATTTGCCGCATAAAATCATCCTTCATTGCAAAAATTCTTCTCTTAGCATCCTATCTTTCGGCAAAAAACAATTAAGCTTTCTGCCAGGCATTTTATCAAAATCCGCCACGGATATGCCCGTGCCGGGTCGCTTAGCTTTGATGTCTTTAGCGGTAAGCTCGGCGCCTATAGGCAAATCCCTTGCCGCTACCAAACTGCGCCGCATCTTTTCTCTTTGCTTTTTCTCGTCTTCACTTACGATTCGTTCTCGTGTTCCCATAGCGGCGTATACCTCATGGCAATGTCTTACCAATTTTTCCATTTCCTTCGGCTCTGTACCCATTCGATTATCCCAACCGTTTTTTCTGTTGTCCATGGTGAAATGCTTTTCAATGAGCCCCGCTCCCATGGCTACGGCCGCTCCCGCCGCTGTGGCTCCTATAGTGTGATCCGAATATCCCACCGCATGTTGCGGAAACTTTTCCGCCAGCATAAGTATATTATTTAGATTTACATGAGCTAATTCCACCGGATAAAGAGATACGCAGTGTAAAATACAAAGATCGGTTACTCCGGCTTCCTCCATAACCCGCGCCGCCTTTTCAATCTCCTCATAATCAGCCATACCGGTAGATAAGACTACGGGAACTCTCTTTTTTGCGATATACCGCAGATATGGCAAATTGTTGATGTCCATAGAGGCAATCTTCACAAATGGAGCTCGGCACTCATCAACAAGAAAATCCACTTCAGCCTCAGAATATGGAGTGGACGAAAAATCTATGCCAATTTCTCGACTATAGACCGCCAGTTCCAACAGAGCATCTTCACTCAATGAAAATCTTTCAACCATTCTCCTCGCAATAGGATTTTCCTCGTAAAAATCAGCGCAATACAAGGAATCTGCCGTCCATGACTGAAATTTTACGGCGTCGCAACCGCAAGCCTTAGCCGCCGCTATCATTTCTTTGGCCGTTTCAACCTTGCCGTTATGACTGGAATTCATTTCCGCCACTATATAAGGCTTATGTCCGTTGCCAATTTCGCGCCCATTCTTAAGTCTCACCCAAATTCCTCCCGCTTTTCACATACATCGGTATAAATTCAAAAAGGTTACCCCCCCATTTTGCGTCCGCCATCCACGATCAAGTTCTGACCGGTTATATAGGACGCAAGGTCAGAAGCCAGAAAACAGATCGCGTTGGCCACTTCCCGCGGCGTACCTTGACGTTTAAGAGGCGTTTGAGACTTGACTTTCTCTTTATCCTCATCTTTGCGCTTCTCCCACATATCCGTATCGATAAAGCCCGGAGAAACAGCGTTTACTCTGATACCATAATCTGCCAGTTCCAAAGCCATTGTATATGTTGAAAAGATAGCCGCAGCCTTGCTGCTGCCATAAGCCAAGCCCCCTTTTTCGGGAGCCATTCCCGCTACCGAGGCAACGTTTACAATACTGCCTGATTTTTTCTTCATCATATAACGAGACACCAACTGAGCAAGCTGCACTTGAGCAAGATAATTCACATCCATCGTTTCCCTAACGAAAGCTAAAGACGTCATTCCCATAAGCCTTTCAATAGACACGCCCGCATTATTCACCAATATGTCAAGAGCCGGACATTCGTTTCCGATTGCCCTAACCGCGTTTTTTACCGCACCCTCATCCGTAAGATCAAAGTAA
>JAFXOC010000152.1 GCA_017529085.1 Selenomonadaceae bacterium
CCGGCTCAAGCTTTATGATAGAGCTTGGCTGGCAGGTAAAACCTGCGGCGACAAGCCGCATTGCGCTTGACATAGGCGCTGTAGGTTGGCTTGGACACCAAAGAGGCGGTTCGGCGCATGTGAAGTTTAACTATTCGTTTTAAATAAAAAAAGCGTTATAAGTGACAAGAGTGTTACTTATAACGCTTTTTTGACAAATGAACTGTTTCAGGCTACCGATCAATAAGCTCGTGTTTTTCCAATTTCGCCTGTCCGGAATCTATCTCCTCGGTTATTCTTTTTAGATATTCCATATTTGAAGCGGAGTAAAAGCCATCGTTAATATGGAATGGAATTGCTTGTTCTCTAATTGCTTGACGCAAAAAAATATTAACGGCGGTACTTAAATTCATCCCCAATCTTTCAAAAAGTTCTTGCGCTTGACTTTTGACCAACGGGTCAACTTCTATATTAGCGTTTGCAACTTGCATGCTTAATTCCTCCTTTTAATTTACTCATTCGCCCCTATAAACTCGCCAAACACCTCGTTGCTAACCTTAAATCCGCGTTCGGTCAATCTAAAATATTCGTCGTCCTCAATCATAAGCCTCGCTGATGTAAGTTTGGCGAGGCTTTTTTTATAACGTTTTTTAAATTCTACACCGTATTTCGTCGCGTAATGATTTTTGTTTAATCCCTTTACCGTGCGCAGAGCGAGAAATATATATTCAAATTCTCCGTCGCTTGCGTTGCGTTCTTCTTTTATTCGTGACATTATAGGATTAACGATGTATTCCGTTAAATCATTAACGTTTTTAAAACGTTCGTTTTCTATATAGCTTGCGGCGGAAAGCCCGACTCCCAAGTAGGTTGCGTCCGTCCAGTAGAGCATATTATGGCGGCTGTGTTTACCTTGTTTTGCAAAATTTGAAATTTCGTAGCGTTGAAAGCCTAATTTTGGGAGCATTGTCACGGCTAAATCATACATGGCGGATTCCGATTCTTCCGTTGGCAATACAACTTCTCCTGCGTTACACTTTTTATATAGCGGCGTTCCTTCTTCCAATGTCAAACAGTAAGCGGAAATATGTTCGGGTTCCAATTTTGCGGCTGTTTCTATGTTGCTTTGTAAATCAGTTAAAGCTTCGCCGGGCAAAGCGTACATCAAATCCAAACTTACATTGTCAAAGCCGACTTCTTTAGCCAAGGTTACGGCGTTGACGGCTTCTTTCGCCGTATGAAGCCGTCCGATACGTTTCAATATATTATCGTTGAAACTTTGCGCCCCGAAACTTACGCGGTTTACGCCTAAGTTTTTGTAAAACGTCAACTTTTCTCTTGTAACGCTCTCGGGGTTAGCTTCTATTGTTATTTCTTCAAAATCTGCGATATTTGTATATTTGCCCATTACGCTAAATATTTTGTCAATCTCTTTTATCGCCAAAAGGCTCGGCGTTCCCCCGCCGATATACAAAGTCGCAGGTTTACCGTATTTTTCGATGGTTTTAGGCATACGATAATTTATTTCCAGAGCCAACGCTTTTATATATTCCGTAACGGTATCGCCATTATTTACAAAGGAAACGAAGTCACAATAATCGCATTTCCTCTTGCAAAAGGGAATATGAACGTAAACACCCCAATTTGTCTTCATTCCGTCGCCTTCAATATCGCCATAAACGCTTCCTGCGGCACTTCCACGCTTCCGACCGCTTTCATTCGCTTCTTGCCCTCTTTCTGCTTTTCCAACAGTTTCCGTTTTCTCGTAATATCGCCGCCGTAACACTTCGCAAGCACGTCTTTCCTTCTCGCCCGCACGTTTTCCCTTGCGATTATCTTGCTCCCTATCGCCGCTTGTATGGGTATCTCAAACATCTGTTGGGGTATCGTTCCCTTTAGCTTGCTGACCAACGCCCTGCCTCTGCTCGCCGCCCGTTCCTTATGCACGATTGCGGAGAGCGCGTCCACAGGCTCGCCGTTTAAGAGTATATCCACCTTCACCAAATTGGATTCCCTATACCCCGAAAGTTCGTAATCAAGGGACGCATAGCCTCTTGTCGCGCTCTTTAACCTGTCGAAGTAATCGTATATTATTTCGTTCAGCGGTATATCGTAGGTTATCGTCACCCGTTCCGCATCTATGTAGTCCATGCTCTTAAATGCGCCGCGCTTATCCTGCGAAATCTCCATGACTTTTCCCACATAATCCTTGGGCACGATAACGGAAGCCTTTACATAAGGCTCCTCAATCATTGCGATCTCGGTCGCGGGCGGCAACTTTGAGGGATTGTCAACGTTCAAAACCTCTCCGTTGGTCTTTGTCACCCGATACACCACGGAAGGCGCGGTTATAATCAGCTTTAAATTATACTCTCTCTCCAAGCGTTCTTCGATAACGTCCATGTGGAGAAGTCCCAAAAATCCGCAACGAAAGCCGAACCCCAACGCCGCGCTTGTTTCAGGCTCGTAAGACAAACTCGCGTCGTTAAGCGACAATTTTTCAAGCGCGTCCTTCAAATTTTCATAATCCGCCGCATCCACGGGATAGAGCCCGCTAAACACCATAGGCGTGACTCCTCTATACCCCGGCAGGGGCTCCGTCGCTTCCCTTTCCGCTTCCGTCACGGTATCGCCGACCCGCACATCAGCCACTAACTTAATCGAACCCGCTATATATCCGACTTCTCCCGTATATAACGCGTCGAGTTTCACGGGCGCGGGCGTAAAAGAGCCTATTTCCGTCACCTCAAACTCCCTGCCCGTCGCCATCATCTTTAACTTGGCGTTCTTCCTTATCTCGCCTTCCATGACTCTTACAAGCGCAACCGCGCCTTTATAAGAATCGAAATACGAATCGAATATCAGCGCCCTCAACGGCTTATCCGATTCCTCTTTCGGCGGCGGCAACAAATTCACTATTGCCTCTAATATATCGTCTATCCCCTCGCCCGTCTTAGCCGAAGCCAACACCGCATCGGACGCGTCCAGTCCCACCGCGCTTTCTATCTCTCTTTTAACCCGTTCGGGGTCTGCGCTGGGCAAGTCTATCTTATTTATAACGGGCACTATCTCCAAATCGTTCTCCAAAGCCAAATACACGTTGGCGAGGGTCTGCGCCTCAACGCCCTGCGTCGCGTCCACCACCAAAAGCGCCCCGTCGCAAGCCGCCAACGCCCTGCTTACCTCGTAATGAAAATCCACGTGTCCCGGCGTATCTATCAAGTTAAGCTCGTATTCCTCTCCGTCCTTCGCCTTATACTTCAACCGCGCCGTCTGCGCCTTTATCGTTATCCCCCTTTCCCTCTCCAAATCCATGCTGTCCAGTACCTGCTCCTCCATCTCCCTCTCTGTCAGCGCCCCCGTCTTTTCAATAAGCCGATCCGCTATAGTCGACTTCCCATGATCTATATGCGCTATAATCGAAAAATTCCTTATCCTCTTTGTTTCCATTACTTTCCTTTCTTGGGCTCCGCCCAAACCCGGCAGAGGCGCCGCCCCTGCACCCCGCCAAAGGGCGCAGCCCTCTGGACTCCCGGGTAACGTGACTTCACAGTTTTGTGTCTATATTATGGTTTGGTGTATATTTTTAGTTTTGTGTAATTATTTGTTTGTATATGTCATATACTTCCCGTTGATACCCCGCCTTATCCATCAGCTTAGACTTTTTGAGGTTATCGCGCAAGTTTATTCGGTACTTTTCTAAAAGCGGGATGTCCGTCGCCAGTTTCAGCATCTTTTTTATATATTCTTTGGGCGTTTCGGCGATTAACTCATGCAAATCCGCCGCCTCCAATATACTCGCTCCCAACCTGCTCCACGGGTCGTTGCCCCTTAAACTTATTACGGGTACTCCCATATACAAGCTGTCACAAGTTGTAGCGCCGCCGGGGTATGGCGTGGTGTCAAGCATTATATCCGCTCTTTTTATCGTTTCCAAATAATTTTCGGAAAACGGCAAAAGCTCTATATTTGAAAGCTTGAAGCCCAAATTCTGCAACCTTAGCTGCAAATGACCCTTGCTTTCTTCAAAGGCTATTGTCCTATTTTGTAAAATAAGTTTATAATCCCTTAATTTGTCAAACGCCTGCTTCCAGAGCAGCAGCAAATCATCGGAGATTTTGCACAAATTCTGCACGCAACCGAACGTTACATATTTATTGCTTTTTGCCGGCTGCACATTTGCGCATTCGGGGATATTCTCGTACAGCCCTTCGGGAGTATAGCATATAGGCGCGTGATTTTCCAGTTTCAAAATGTTTTCAATATACCTATCCGTAGTTTTATACGGCGCGGTTATCCTATCGAGCAGCGAAAAATCCACCTCGCTGAGCCCCGCGCTGGCAAAATAGCCCAACGCTTCGATTATAACGGGCGCGGGCTTATACATCAGGGTTTCCATTACGCTGCCTTCGCTATGCCCCGCCAAATCCACCAATATATCGACTTTATCTTCCATAATTTTCAGCGCCCTGTCTTTGGCGTTTAAGTTTGACACATTTCGCCAAGTCGCGCCGTTCAGCGTTTCTTTTAACCGTCTTGTCGCCTCGTCCTCCCTGCCACAGGAATATACATATACTTTAAAAATGCCCGGTTCGGGATTATTGAGAAGCGCGGGCAAAAACGCCAACGTCGCATGAGTCCTAAACGCCCCCGAAATATACCCGACCCGTATCGATCCCGTCTCATTTTTTCGATTTACCGCAAGTTTAGCTGTTTTCGTTTCCTCAGCCGCCTGTCTGTATACCTCAGCCAACCGTCGAGCTTCGCCCGAAGTCAACATTCTGTAATTGCCAAAGAACAAAAATTTACTTAATAAACTAATTCTATTATCTTTGGAAATCTCCGACGCGAGATATAGGCACTCCTTAACCTTCATCGGTTCTCCCAATAACGCAAAACAATCCGCAAGCCAGCCCGCAGCCCTTTCAAGCATCGCCGCATATATAATCGTTTCCTTATCTTTAGCTTCTAATTGTTCGCGTATCGCTTTTTTCTTCTCCTGTATCCTTTCGACTCTAAGCATATTTTCCAACCGTTTAGCCGCCGTCTTATGCTTGCCCTTCAATATCTCAGTACCCGCCAGCGTAAGTTTTGCCCGAAAACAATTTTTATCCGCGGCGAGCGCGTCCATAGCGTAAAGCTCTGCCGCTTCAAAATTCCCCAAATACATCTCGCATTCGGCCCTTAGCGCGGGACCATCCGCAGAACTCGGCTCCAAATCAAAAACTTCCCTAGCCGCGCCCCGCGCATTCAAAAAATCTCCGCTCTTTATGAAATTTTCCGCCGCTATCAGCCAATCTATCTTCTGTGACATCTTCTTCTCTTTTCTTGGGCTCCGCCCAAACCCGGCAGGGCGCTGCCCTGCACCCGGGATTCCAAAGGGCATTGCCCTTTGGAATCCCGGGTGGCTCTGGTTGTTACTCTTATTTTTTAAAATTTATTTTTGTGTGGTTTTATAGTATTACTATTCACGAGTAATACTATGTGGTGATGCAAAAGGCAAATTTGTGACGTTCATGGTGAACCCCTCCACCGCTTCGCGGTCCCCCTCCCCTTTCAGGGGAGGCACTACAGCAAGACAAGAGAGCCTCCCCTGAAAGGGAATGTGCCCGAAGGGTGGAGGGGTTATTTTATTATGTCTAAAACCTTCCCATAATCAAAGCACGCTTGCTTTATAAAGTCTGTCAAATAATCTTCAAATACGCTTTCTTTTTGGCATAACTTTTCCAATTCTACAATTGCTTCTTCTCTTCCTGCGTCAAATTCTATTCTTCTTACAAGTTTTCCCAATCGCTTTCTCGTTTCCTTAGAGTACATACTCTTTAGAAGCCGTATCTCCGGCATGGATTTTGCGGCTTCCACCATATAAAACGCCGCTTCCAGTTCTTCGTCCACATTCTCAAATTCCGCTTTTTCAAGTCGCTTTATTAAATCTCTTTCTTTTTTATCAACTTTGCCTTTTTGACTTTTCATTCTTACGTCTTTATAAAAGCAAGCGGCAAGCAACCTTTCAAACTCCCTTTTTGCGTACAGTCTTCTTGCGACGAAAAAGTAATCGCCTTCCATAAGGTCTTTTATAACGCCTATATAGCGGATATTTCTAAAGCTGGTTAAAAGTATTCCCGTTTCCTTTAAGTATGTCCCGAGTCCCGAGGCAATATCTTGAGGGTTCCCCACGTTTTCCAACAGCAAATCGCCTATTATGTAATCAAGAGAATTTTTCTCTAAAGGCAAGGGCGTTTCCGTATAATCAAGATTTATCTTTTCTATGTTACCCGTCGCGTTTAAATTTTCAAGTTCGTATGCGTCCGCTTTTATAATGTAAATCTTACTGTTGGGCAACATTTCCGCAAGTTCTTTTGCGTAATCCAAACTTTCTATCAAGGCAATTTGCAAAGGATTTTCGCCGGGCGGTAGAAAACTTGTAAGTTCAGGCACTATCGTTTCCATTATACACCTCAAATATTATTACGGGGTCAAGGGGCGTAAGTCCCTTGTGGGAGTCCAGAGGGCGAAGCCCTTTGGCGTGGTTTGGAGAAGCATCGACGCTTTAGCGTCGTTAATGCTTCCCATGCGAAAGCGTCCCAAGAGCGCGAGCCGTAGGCGAAGTGCGATTGGCTGACGCTGACCGCTGGGGCGGAGCCCCAACTAAACCTCGGGGTTAAGTTCGTTTCCGTATTCTTCGATAAAGATTCGTTGATAGCCTTTATACTCTGTCGCCAGAGGTTTTTCTTCGGGACAATGGACGCACCAGAACATTTTCTTTTGATTGGGGACAACGACTTTGAAGCCTCTGCGTTTCATTTCCATACATTCCGACGTATCGTATAGATGCCAACCGTTGAAAAGGTCGTCCCGCCAGGGAATATCGTATTGAGTAGCTAAAAATAAACCGTCGACGGCTTCGACTTCCTCGTATTCGCCGTCGGGTTCTTTGCAACGGCTGTCTACGACGCTTTCGGGTTCGCAGGCGTGAAGCACCCTGCCGTAAGTTCTAAGCCCGTCCCACCATACGCCGGATTTGGGTAAGTTCTTGCAGCCGATAACGCCGATTAAACCTATGCTTTTATCTTCAAATATACCTATAATGTCATGGATTAAGTTTTTGTTGACAATTAGTGTATCTTGATGTATATATACTTTATATTTAGCGTCTGTTTTCCCCATAGCCTCGTTATATCCGGCGCACATTGAAGGCGCGTTATATATGGGAAGCGCTTCGACGCTTATGCCTGCGGGAATGTTTAGAGAATCAAGATATAACTTACATTCACTGTACCAATCGTCGTTATTAACGCAACTTATGAAAGCGACCTTTTTTTCATCCACGATGTTCAATCCTTTTTTTTATATTTTGCCGTTTTTTTAGTTTCCTGCAAAAAAGTCTCCCAAAATGAAGAACCCAAACAAGAAAAGTAAATTACCCCTTGATTATCAAAGTGTTTTATGTTATACTAAACGTAGCGTACAGCATCGTTGGAGTAGGTCGAACTTTACGGCTTACCCTTATCCAACGATGCTTTATCTTTTTTTAATTCGACAGAATATATTCGATGCCCGTTAATCGCCGACTCTTTGACCGTAATATAAACGATCGTATTTGTGTCTGCCTCGGCAATAAATCGTTTTACAGATTTTAAACTGGACGAATGGTTTTTTTCATCGCTGCTAACTTCGCTAAGTACAGCGTTTGTAAACAATGTGTTTATATTTGCTACGGAATCTATGTGCTCATCTCTCGTAAACCCATTGCGAATAGATTTATTTACCGCCGTGTTGGAAAGCATCTTATTTATCCCTTTCACACCAAAGCTAGCGCTTATACCTGTTGCAATATTAACAATTTCCTGATTCTTTTGAGAAAGCAACAATTCACGTACAACATCGGTATGTGTCTTTTCATTCTTACTTTTCACAGCGTCACCTGCTCGATTTTCTTTTAACTTTTATTCGACGCGCTGGCTTAATATTCCTGCTTATTATAATTAAACGACTTTGATAACAACTTTTTATCAAAAATTTGTATTTTTTCAAAAAAGGAGTTTCATAATGGCTAAAATGTTGTTTATATCAGGCACCGGCACCGACGTCGGAAAGACTTATTTTTCTGGGTTGCTTCTAAAAGGGATGCTGGAAAAGGGGTTAAACGCCGGATATTATAAGCCCATCGTTTCTGGAGGGCTTGGAGATGTCGAAAGCGTTTTGAAAGTATCGGGGTTAAAAAGAGAACCCGAAGAGCTTAACACCTATTGTTTCCCCGAACCCGTGTCGCCGGAACTTGCCGCTAGAAAACGAGGACTTGAATTTGACTTTGAAAAGATAAAAAATAAAGCGGAAAATCTCGCCAAAGAGTTTGACTATCTTATAATAGAAGGCGCAGGAGGATTGGGCTGTCCCCTTAAAGTAAACTCCGACGAGGTTTTGACGTACGCGGATTTTGCGAAAAATTTAAGTTTGCCTACGTTGCTCGTTGCGCCCGCAGGACTTGGCTGTTTATCGGATTGTTTGGCGTATAAGTATATGGCTGAACATCATGGTATAAACCTGTTGGGTTTTGTGCTTTCGAGATACAATGAAAACGACGATATAGACAGGGATAATGCGGAGCAGTTGCCGCTTTTGACGAAACTCCCCATATTGGCGAAAGTTTTGCCGAATGCAAAGAATGTTGAGTTTTCGGCGTTACTGTTCGCCATGGGTATCAAATGATAAGGCTTTGATAGAGGCTCACGTTCTTGCGGCGCTTCCTGCGAGTGTGTTCCTTGTGTTCCGCTTTTCAAACCAAGACGGAAAAATTCCCTTCGGGGCATTTCAACGTGGCTAATTTACACTTTCCACACATAAAACCGCTATATCTTGTGAAAACAAACTTACTTAAACATAAATTTTGTATTATCCACAGGGATTTCCACTTTTCCACAGGGAATGGAATGTCGTTTTCAATCGTCTTGTGGATAATTTGTTGTTGAGTCCGTTTCACCGCTTTGCGAAAACTTCCGCTTGCGCTTAGCGCAGTATGAAGGGCGTCGATATGATAGTTAAAAGGCTCGTGAAAACGCTTAAAACGCTTTCACGAGCCTTTGAGTTGTTCAGAGAAATTACAATGGTGCCGAAGGCCGGGGTCGAACCGGCACGTTGTTGCCAACGGCAGATTTTGAGTCTGCTGCGTCTGCCAATTCCGCCACTTCGGCATGACGTTATTGCCTCAACACCGTCATAATATCACGAAAATAGATTTAAGTCAAATTTTTTTTGAAAAAAGCGCGTCTCTATGAGTAACCCTCATAGGGTAATGGCAACAGCGAAGCGGTCGGGAAGAGATTTTACAACACCGCGGCTTCTTCAAAACTCTGCATCTCGTTTGCAATATAAAGCGCGGCGCGAGCGAGAGTTTTGGCAAGTCCGTGGAGCTTTGATTTGTTTATCAGATAGTTTTCCGGTACAATTCCAAGTTTCGCCAAAAAATCTTCGCTTAAATAAATGTTTTTCGGTATTTCAATTCGTCCGAAAGCTCCCGCCAGTTTTATCGCTATATCTTGAAGCGCGCCTAAAGCGTTATGAGGCATCGAAAGTTCCATAAATCTCTCTCGCATTTTTTCTCTTGCGATCTCGCTTGTATCGGGCGGGATTTTTTTTTCGTTAAACGCCTTAAAACTTTCAACGTCTTCTTGAATTAAATTGTTGTCAATCCCCGTACATTTTGCAAGAATAGAGCTTCCGCAAGCTTCGCCAAGGTGAAAATCCAAATCCATAACGGCGGTTAGGTTAAGCGCTTTTAACAGCGGAAGATGAGCGGCTTCCCCCGCTAAATGCGAGGGAATAAGAACAGTTTTCGCCCGTTCGTCTATTTTTGCGGCGATAAGCGCGGCAACCGTCGTATTTAACCCATCCAATATAATTTTGGCATTATTCTCGGACGCTTCCAAAATCATCCCCGCAATAGCGGCGAATTCAAAACCGCCCAGTTTTGCCAAAACATCAAGCCCGTCCGCTCTGTTTACCTTGTTTACTTCAATCGCTTGTCGTACAACATTTATTTTATGCGTAAGTTTGTCGTTGTCGATATTGGTGCCCCTGCCCGTGGTCTTCTCGGGCGGCATATCAAGCATTGCGGAAGCCATAGCCGCGGCGGATGTGGTGTTCCCGATCCCCATTTCTGCGGGGAGTATGTATTTTGCTCCGGCGTTTATCGCTGTTTTTGCAAGTTTCCTTCCCACCTCCACAGCTCTCACGGCTTCCTCTTTGGTCATAGCCGCGCCTTTTGCGATATTCCTCGTACCGCGCGCAACCGATAAATCGAGCAAATCACTATGGGAAAAAATCTCTTTCATACCGACGTTCGCCACCGTAACCGGCGCGTTTATAAATGAGGCGAAAGCGTTTAGCGCCGCGCCTTTATGTATTACATAATTCTTCACCATAGTCGTTGTAACGCTTTGGTTAAAGGCGCTGACGTTTTCGCTCGCGACCCCGTGATCGGCTGCGACTAGAATTATATGCGGCATAACGGCTCCATTTCTTCATGTAAGTTATAGTGAACGCAAAAATATTTTTACTTGAATTTACTTCCCCGCCCTTCGGGCGGGGAAGTAAATCACAAAATTTAACGGCGTTTACTATGAAAACTTCAATGTTGTTTCCATTCATCTGTCCATCTTAGGTAAAACAACAAAAACGGGTCCAATATATAAATGGTACCGTCTTTCCATTCAATAGTGTCGAGATCCGGAATTGATTTGCGAATTTCCGTAGCAATATATTTTGCCGGATTTGCGATATTTAATTTTGTCGGCGGTTCTTCGTCTTCTTTTAAAAGTTTCATCATTCGCCGCAGAATTTCATCGGTGTGAAGTTCCAAAATCGGAGGATTTATGCTGATACTCAGCAACAGTAAATGATATATGTCGTAAACTTTATTATCTTTAGTGTAATATTTTTTTCGCTTCACTTTACCTTGGGACGGACCTACCAGAACATGAGACAAAATGTCTTCGTAGTGCTTATAATTTTCCGTTGTTATCTGAAATGCTTTCTTTATTGCTGATTCGGAAGCGGAAGTCATTTTATTTTCAATCATCAAATACGCCAAATTAAGACAATTCTCTTGCATTAGCTGAGGCGAGCCTGCGCTTTCCACGGAGATTTTTTCGATACTTTCTTCCGAAAGGGGTATATCCAGCAATCCAAATCCTGTTTTTGCTATTTGGGACAATTCGTCCTTCGTCCACGATTTAATTTCTATAAAGGACGTTCTTCCTATTAAATCCGGATTTCTTCTTATTGCGTCGTCGGATCTGTGGGGGAGCGAAAGTAAAATTGCTTTTAGCCCGTTAAACAGCTCTGTTTTTAGGGTTCTTGCGATATATTTTTGTACATCTGGATTTATGTAATGAAAATCATCAATAATCAGCGTCATATCTTCTTCAATAATCATCTTTATTATTTTGCTGTTATTTCTAATGTGTTTTTGCATTACGGAATTGTTGTTTGTTTTTGAAACTCCGACTTGAGCGGAAATATCCGCGGAAGCTATGAGTGGAAGGGAAACCTTGCCTGCTCCTTTTCCGCTTATATTGTCGGCTTTGCCTTCCGATTCCGTTAATTGATATTCCATGGGGAAATCCAATTTTTCATATATTTGCTCCCAAAAGGATTCTTGAGACTGAATTTGCGCGCCGCTGAGATTTATGATTTTATCGCTGTCTATTACCTTGTTGCATAGGACTGTTTTGCCTGTTTTAGAGGCGCCTACGATAGAAACCAGCGTGCCCGGATTATCCAGCGCTCGTTTTAGTTTAGCCTCGTAAGTTTCGGTTTTTTCCATCCTGTTAATATATGTGTAGAGTGGCATTGATTTTGGTCTGAATACATCCTGCGGTTTGAGATTAGCCATTTCGTTCGCCTCCCGTAATATTTTGGACGTTTGTATCAGAAAAGCGCAAATCCTTCGCTCTCCAGAATTTTCTCAATCTCCGGCGATACGTTCTCAAAAGATATTTTAGAGTTTTCCTCCATTATGTGCAACACGCGAATTCCGGCGCGGGATATATACGTAAGTTCGGCGCAATCTAAGCATACCGATTCGATTCGTTTTTCGCCCAAAATTTTTTCATAAAAAGACAGTATCTCCGGAGCTGTCAGGGTATCAACTCTGCCGGTCAAAAAAACAGAAAGTTTTTCGCCTTTTACATACGCCTTAATGTCAAATTTTTTCTCATTTTTGCCTTTACCAGCCGTACTGCCCGCCTCAAAATCTTCTATAGTCGTTATCTTCCAATACGCGTTGTTTTTCATAGCCTCTTTAATCAGAGCTATTTGCTCCTTATTAAGTTTGTCAAACGCCTTAAGCTCGGGCATATAATCAGCCACAATCATCCTTTGAGCTTTCAATCCATGTTTTTTCAAAAAAGCCATGGCGTTTTCTATATCGCCGGATATATCTTTCTTAGGAAAAACCACTAAAGAGTTGCCCTTTACGCCAACGTCCGATTTGTCTTCAGCTCTTTTTTGCATTGACAGCAAAACCTTATCGGCTCTGTCGCCTAAGAGCGCCTTCACAACGAGCACGTACGACATTAGCCATTCGGGATCTATGGTAAGCCAGCAACCGCCGCGTTCGTCCAGTATCTTTTTTATATTATCGCAAACAGCCCCTATCTCCGAGTCGCTCAGGTATTCCATCAAACCTTCCGTAGTAATTACGACTTTCCCTTCAACGTCGGATAAGGCAGACTGCAACGAATTAAAGTTTGTAGCGTCTATCCCCGCAAACTTTACCATCTCTTGTTGTTTGCCGTTCAAAAGAGCGTTTATGGCGGGTTTGGCTACTGCAATGGTCGCCGGCAAATCCAAGCCTACAAATCTATGTCCTGCGTTTACGAATCTCAAAGCCTTTGGCAGATAACCGCACGGAAGGTCTACTTCGGTAAACTCTCCCTCTTCCATCGCCATCTTTTCGATGGTGTGATACCTCATATCCATGAGCAGGCTTTCCAGCAGCAGTTTTTCCGAATCCGAAGACGTTGTGCTGCTGTTTTGCGTATCTTTCGTAAATCCTAGTTCTCTTACGAGGCGGATAGAATCCTCATCTCCCGAAGCCGCCAACTGATAAAGGGTCATTTTGGCGGTATTGAAAACGGGATTTGTACGCTCCAAAATATCCGAATTTATTTCAATATTGTCAGAATTAAACAAATTATTCATAGTCGCTTCCTTGTAAATACAGTTAATCAAAATAAAGGCATCTCTAAAAACTTATTTTTGACAGCTTCCCGCCCCTTCGGGGCGGGAAGCTGAAATTAAAGGAAACAAAGGCATCATGAAGATGTCTTTTAGGCATCATAAAGATGTCTTTTATTATATCATACTGCGGAAAATTTCTCAACAAACAGGATCGTCGATATTATGAGAAAAGCTCTCCCTCAGTTACTATTCACAGGTAATACAACACTTTGATGCGAAAGGCGAATTAGTGCCGTTCATGGCTCTCCTTCCACCGCTTCGCGGTCCCCCTCCCTCTGAGAGGGAGGCTCCACAACCGCGACTTTGAGCCGAAATTTTACATTGTCTCTAACCAAGCCCCCTCCTAGGGGGTAGGGGGGGGAGAGAACATGAGGAGCGAATAGCAATTATAAGTCAATAAGTCTACAGTCTGAAAACGCGGCGGTTTTTTTATTTTTACTTTTTTGCAGGAATTGAGAGTGGATTTATCGAATTTAAAAGTGGTAGAGATGTCTTATTTATAAGGGGGCTTTAATATGCCGACATTACGTCAAGATGCGGTCACAATGGTACAAAATTTACCTGAAAATCAGTTGCATTTTGTAATGAAAATAATGAGGGAATTATCACGCCATATACCGATGAATGATAAAGTGGAAACACAAAAAATTAGCGCTAAAGGACAAGCGTTTCAAGTTTTAGAAAGTATGCGAAGAAAAATCCCTGATTTGGATTATACAAAAGAACTTGCGGAATATAGGGAGGAAAAATATATCTAATGCGCGTTTTATTGGACACAAACATATTGATGGATTATTTGACGGAGAGAGAGCCTTTCTATCAAGATGCGCGTCAAATTGTAATAAATTGTAAAAACGAACAATATGAAGGAGTTCTAGCCGCTCATTCTATTGTCGATATGTTTTACATTTTACGCAAACATTTTACAAACGCGGAACGCCGTAAATTATTGTTGGCATTGTTTAAAATTTTCACGATAGAAGCCGTTGATGAAGAAAAACTGCGTATAGCGCTTAAAAACGAGTCGTTTGAAGATTTTGAGGATTGTTTGCAAGTAGAATGCGCCAAAGCTGTGTCAGCGGACATTATCGTAACAAGGGATAAGGAATTTGCGGCAACCAGTTCTGTGCCTTGCGTTACTCCGTCGGAATTTTGCGATATGTTTGACGAGTGAATTGCAGAAATAAAATCGCCCGAAACCGCGGCGGTTTTTTTATTGTCTGCAATTTTTACTTTTTTGCAGGAATTAAGAGTGGATTTATCGAAATCTAATGCAAATCTAATATTTTTAATATAAACTAAAACCCATAAAATCAAAACTAAAAATCAGAGCCTGTTAAAGTTTTTTCTTTCTCTTTTTTCTTTGTTACTTTCTTTTTTTTCTTTCTTTTTTACAAAAAAGAAAGAGAAAAAAGAAAGTAAAGAACAAACTTAGAGGTGATAAGATAATGAAGAAGAAAATTTTGGGCGCGGTTATGGTGGCGGCGGTTACGTCGGCTGTTTATCTTTCGGGATGCACGCTTGGGGAGAGCGCAAAGAACATTGACGGAAACGTTCCGGCCGCGTCTTATGAAGGACCTATTTCAGAGGCTAGGAATACCCCTGTGGTAAGAGTGGCGAAAGCCGTTTCGCCGTCTGTCGTAGGTATAACCAATAAAGCGATTGTGAGAGATTGGTTCAACAACCCGGTGGAAACTTCGGGCGTTGGTTCGGGCGTTATCTTTAGGGAAGACGGATATATCGTAACGAATAACCACGTTATAGAGAACGCAAGGGAGATAGTGGTGTCCCTTGCGGACGGCACGACTCTTCAGGGTAAAGTGGTCGGCGCTGACGCGGCGACGGATATTGCGGTGGTTAAGGTTGAAGGTACGAACCTTACTGCGGCAAAGTTCGGCGATTCGGATAAACTTGTGGTGGGGGAACCCGCCATCGCCATCGGCAATCCTTTGGGACTGGAGTTTCAAGGCAGCGTAACCACGGGGATAATCAGCGCGTTAAACAGAAAAATAGACATTGTGGACATTCGCCTTATCCAGACGGACGCGCCCATTAACCCCGGCAACTCGGGCGGCGCGCTTTGCAACGCGGACGGTGAAGTTATCGGCATAAACGGCGCGAAACTTGCGGCGAACGGCATTGAAGGCATGGGTTTCGCAATTCCCATAAACACGGTGCAGAAAATAATTAACGATATTATCGAAAAAGGCTACGTTGTGCGTCCTTACTTAGGCGTTGTGATTTTCGACGAGCGCACGGCTTTGCAGTATGGTTATCAGCTTAACATTGAAAAAGGCGTGTATGTTTATAGGGTAACGTTAGGCAGCGGCGCGGCGAACGCGGGAATTAAGCCTAACGATGTAATTTTGGAGGTTGACGGCAAAGAAGTCAACACCGTTGAAGAAGTCAGAAGCATTATAGCTTCTCATAAAGTTGGAGATGCGGTAGAAGTAACGATAGACCGTAACAATAAAAAGCAGAAAGTTAAAGTAACGTTAAGCGAGATGCCGAAAGAATAAAGTTATTGAGGGTTTCACCCTCAAACTCCCACGGGGGACTACCGCCCCTTGTGGGGTTTGGGGCAAAGCGCCAATTAAAGGAGTAAAAAAATGGGGAAGATTTTGTTGGGGGCGTTGGCTCTTGTGTCCGCCGTGGCGGGAATAATGGGAGAAGTTTCGACAGCGACCCTAACTGTTCCCCTTATTGCAAGCGGCGCGTACCTCATAAAACTCGGCAACGACGAAAGGGAAAAGGCGAAAGAGGCGGCTTATTACGGGCTTATTACGGAGAACAACGCCCCTAAACTTTCGTTTCACGATAATAATATTGATGCGGAACGCCAGAGATATTTGGCGGAGAGATACGAAAAAGCTCGTTCGGATTTTTTCGCCTTAAAGGAAGGCAAGGCAAAGACAAGGGACAAAGCTCTTCACGCGCAGCTTGACAAGATGGAAGCTATCGCGGGAAGGCTTTTGTCGTATTTGGCGGAGCATCCCGAAAAAATAAGCGCGGCTTCAAAATTTATAGATTATTACCAAGATAAAGCCGTTTTGCTATTAAACCGTTATTTTGATTTAACGTTGACAGGGCTTTCAACCCCCGAAGTGAACACCAGAAAAGAAACAGTGTTGCGGGCTATCTTCTTAATGGACGAGGCTTATGAGGCAGAGTTTCACAAAGTACTCTCTGCGGATTTTTTAGATTTGGACGCAGAACTTGAGGTTATAGAAGGGAATATGGAGTCGGGCGGCATTACGGACGAAGATTTCTCAAAGATTAACGATACTCTGCCGTCTGCGGATATTCCGGGCGCGCCGAGAACCACAAGCGAGCGAATAGCCGCCATGCGTAGGCTTGAAGGGTATAGGGGAAATTTTCCCGCTCCGTACGACAAAAAAGACGTAATCATCACGAAAATCATACAAAGCTCTCTTGCAGTATTTTTAGGGTCTTTTGGCGCGCACAAGTTTTATCTGGGAAAAAACGTACAAGGAATTATTTACTGTATCTTCTTTTGGACGACAATACCGGGAATAATCGGAATGATTGAAGGATTGCGGTATCTTGTGATGAGGGTTGACGATTATTATGTAGAGTATTATTCGAAGATGAGGCGAAACGACGAAGATTGCCCGGGAGCTGGAAGAGGACGGGGTAAGTGGAGATGAATAAGGAGGTTGTTGATATGGCGGAAGCTGTAGCTGGATATTACGATGGACACAGCGTTGTATTAAAAGACAAAGTTTTATGGAATACGGGGCAAGAAGTGCTTGTAGCTGTAATTCCCAGGTCACTAGAAAAGCCTAAGCATAATGAGTTGGATTTTTCCGAATTTCGTTCCGGCGGTCGATACGGTATTGATAAGGATGCGCAGGATTATATTAAGGAGTTAAGAGAAAATGACAGAATATAGGCGAGTTTTTCTTGACACATCTCCTTTTATATATCTCTTGGACGGTGCAACGCCATATACCAAAATTATGGAACATATAATAAATCGATTGCGGGAGGAGAACGTTTCTCTTTACACTTCAAC
>JAFXOC010000153.1 GCA_017529085.1 Selenomonadaceae bacterium
ACCAACCGTCACATAATCGCCGATAATGCAGGGCTTGTTGTCCGCAACGTGCAAACAAGTCAAATCCTGCACGTTGGAGCATTCGCCTATTTTAATATAGCAAACGTCACCTCTCGCTACAACGCCCGGCCAAATGCTTGAGTATTTGCCGACCGTAACGTCTCCCGAGAGGAAAACCTGCGGCGCCACAAAAGCTTCTTCGTCTATTACGGGAGTTTTTCCCTGAAATTCATTATTCTTTAAAGTAAACATACTACCCCATCCATCACACCATATCGTTCTTTATCATGTATTCGGCGATCTGCAACGCGTTAAGCGCCGCGCCTTTTCTTATCTGATCGCCGCATACCCAAAGATTTAATCCGTTATCAACGGAATAATCTTTTCTAATACGCCCGACTTCCACATCGTCTTTACCGGAAGTCAAAAGCGGCATAGGATAAAGCATTTCGTCCGGATCGTCCACAACCTTCGCTCCGGGGAAATTTGAAATAGCCCGTTTCGCATCGTCAACGCTTACTTCGCCTTCAAATTCCACATTGACGGATTCCGCATGACTTCTATACACTGGCACGCGAATAGTAGTCGCCGTTATTCTTATATCGTCGTCTTCCATGATCTTCTTTGTTTCGTCGATCATCTTCATTTCTTCTTTAGTGTAAAGATTATCCTTAAACACATCTATCTGGGGAATAAGGTTAAAGGCAATCTGATAGTGTTTAGGAAGCGCCGCGCCCGGCAAAATCTCAGCCGTTACTTCTTTGCCTTCGCATATATCCTTCACCTGTTCTTCAAGCTCCGCCATAGCTTCCTTACCGCCGCCGGACACCGCCTGATAAGTGGAAACCACAACTCTCTTTATCTTCTTCAAATCGTAAAGCGGTTTTAACGCCATAACCATAATAATGGTAGAGCAATTCGGATTTGCAATTATTCCCTTATGTCTCGCTATAGCCTGTGGATTTACTTCCGGCACAACCAAAGGCACATCTTTATCCATTCTAAACGTACTCGAATTATCAATAACCACAGCGCCCGCTTTAACAGCCGCCGGCGCAAAAGTTTTACTCGCAGACCCGCCGGCAAAGAGCGCAATATCCACGCCGTCAAACGAATTTTCCGTCGCTTCCTCTACCGTATACGTCTTTCCCATAAAATCTATCTTCGTTCCCGCCGACCGTTTCGATGCCAAAAGCTTCAGTTCCCCAAATGGAAACTTACGCTCCTCTATCAAATTCAAAAACTCCTGCCCAACCGCTCCGGTCGCGCCCAATATCGCCACTTTATACTTTTTCATTCTTTTCATTCCTTTTTTTAGTCAAATATCTTCTTTCTTTTCTTTGTCTCTCTTTTTTGTAAAAAAGAGAGAGAAAGAAAAGAAAGAAGCAAAGAAAAGAAAGAGAGAGAAAAAACTTTAATAAACTTTTAATCCATTATTTTGTCTAAACCCACCGTTAATCCGCTTAATGAGAGGACTTTTTTACAAGCCAAAACAACGCCGGGCATGAAAGAAACTCTGTCCATCGAGTCGTGGCGAATGGTTACAGTTTCGCCCAAATTGCCGAAGATAACCTGTTGATGAGCGACAAAGCCGGGTAAACGTACGCTGTGAATATGCATACCGTCTACTTCGGCACCCCTTGCGCCCGCTAATTTTTCTTTTTCGTCCGGATGTCCCTGCTTCATGCTCTCTCGTACTTCTCGTATCATCTCGGCGGTTTGTACGGCTGTTCCTGAGGGCGCGTCAAGTTTTTTGTCGTGATGAAGCTCTATTATCTCCACGTTCTTTATGTATTTTGCCGCTTGACGACTGAAAAGCATCATAAGCACCGCGCCTATTGCGAAGTTTGGCGCAATAAATGTAGGAGTGTTATTTTCTTCCGAAAGCTTTTTCAGTTCTTCTTTTTCGGCATCGCTAAGCCCTGTAGTTCCGATAACAGGCGAAACTTTCATAGTAATAGCCGTTTTTGCGCTCTCGAACACCACATCGGGTCTTGTAAAATCAACCATAACCTGCGGCTTTTTAGTCTCTATCGCCTTTTTTAAATCTTTTTCCACAATAACGCCGTTCTTAGAAAGCCCCGCAAGTTCGCCCGCGTCGCCGCCTTCCATAATATCTACGGCTCCGACCAAATTCAATTCGCTATCTTCGATAACAGCCTTCAACACGGCGCGCCCCATGCGCCCACAGGCTCCGTTTACCAACACGTCAATCAAAAATCTCGCCTCCGTTTAATTGTTAGGGCGATGCCCCAACATAATTCAAAAAAGGGAGCTTACGCTCCCCTTTTTATTTTCTTCTTAACCATTCGGGAATGTCAATTCCTATCTCAAAAGGCTTATCCTCCGTTTGAGGAGCTACAGTTTCAACAAGTCGCGCATTGTTTTGATTAGGCATAGGCGTTGCGCGATTTTGACTCATCGAAGGAATATTTAAAGGATTAGCGTTCCCCTGGTTTACAAAAGTGGGCTTCGCTATAGTCAAAGGTTCCTGTACGCCCGGAACTTGATTTTGCTTTGACGGACTAAACCCTGTCGCTATAACAGTAACGCTGATTTTATCCCCCATGGATTCGTCAAGCGCCGCGCCAAATATAAGGTTTACATCGGGATGCGCCGCCTCTTGAATGGTGACGAAAGCTTCGTTTACCCCCGCCATGGAAAGTGATTCGGGAGCGCCGGTAATGTTTAAAAGTATGCCCTGCGCGCCTTGAATGTCAATTTCTAAGAGCGGCGATTCCACAGCTTTTTTTGCGGCCTCAACAGCGGCGTTTTCGCCTACGGCTTCGCCGATGCCCATAAGCGCGGAACCCGAATTGCTCATGATGGTTTTAACATCCGCAAAGTCAAGGTTTACAAGCCCGGGCTTCATAATTAAATCGGAAATCCCCTTAACGCCCTGATACAAAACATCGTTTGCGATACTAAAAGCTTGCGTCATGGGAGTGTTCCTGTCCACAACCTGCAAGAGCCTGTCGTTGGGGATTGTAATAATCGTATCAACGTGCTGTTGCAGATTTTCAATACCCATATCCGCCTTCTTCTTCCTGGAAGGTCCTTCAAAGAGGAAAGGTTTTGTCACAACTCCCACTATAAGCGCGCCGACTTCCCTCGCGCATTCCGCCACAACCGGAGCCGCGCCTGTTCCCGTACCGCCGCCCATGCCGGCCGTAACAAAAACCATATCGGAGCCTCTTAAGGCTTCTAAAATATCGTCCCGACTTTCCTCTGCGGCTTTTTCACCGATTTCGGGTTTTGCTCCCGCGCCAAGTCCGCGGGTAAGTTTTTCACCTATCTGCATTCGCTTCATGGCGTTAGAGTGACGAAGCGCCTGCGCGTCCGTGTTTACTGCGATAAAATCTACGCCGTCAAGCCCTAATTCTATCATGCGATTAACGGCGTTGCTTCCGCCGCCGCCTACTCCTACAACTCTTATCTTTGCATACTGGTCGAGTCCGCCTATATCGTCTAATTCAAACACTATCCTAACCTCCATTTTCTTGAGGTAAAATTCTTATCGTAAAAATTCGAATATATTTTATCATATTTTTTTGAATATGAAAATAGTTTTTTTCTACTCTTATTCTATAATTTCATTTAAAGTTGATTTTTCTTCCGCAACGGAGGGCGCGGTTCTTTTTTTCAAATAATGCCTTCTAAGCGTGGCAAGATTCTTAAATATTCTAAAACCAAACGCCAATAGCGCCACATAGTATAAATCTATCCCCAAGCGGTCGCCTATATAAACCAAAAAAGTCGCCATAAGCGCGTTGGAGAAAAACCCCGTGATAAACACTACGTTTTCAAATTTATTATTAGCGGCGGCGCGAAGCCCGCCAAAAATCGCGTCTAACGAAGCGAGTATCGCTACAGAAAAGAGTTTTGAATAGGCTATAGGCACCAAAATCGGGCAGAGCGAGCCTAAAATAAGCCCCAATATCAAGCCTGTTATTGGAAGCGCCATATTATTCCTCCTCCGCTGTTTTAGCGTAATTAAAACGAATAATTCCACGATACGGCGGCACATAAACCGAATCAGACGGCGCAATTTCAAGCTGAATACCCCATACTTTCAAGGTTTCGGCAACGCCGCCCCGCATTTTTAACGCGCTCTCAAGATTTTTCTTATCACCTATGGCGCGAATTTCAAAAGGCGCGGCCGAACGTACATTGTTTACGGATAACGTAGGTCCTGCGCAGCGAATTTCGCTCGTGCCGATAAGCCTTTGCCCGTTTATGGAAATCGCTTCCGCTCCCGCCGCTCGAAGTTCGTTTATCACGCGAAGCATATCGTCATCGTGGATTATGTAGAGATTGGCGTTTTCTCCCGCTCTTGCGGTCTGCTTGCTGTCATCCATCTTTACGATAACGCCTTCGCCTTTCATAGCGGTAAGCGCCGCTTGACGACGAAGCGCCGTTTCCTGTTCGCCGCCTAATCTTTTGTTTAAGTTCGCCACTTCTTCTAAGAGCGCGTCTCTTTCCTTTTCGGTTTGTATAAGGCGATCGGAGAGTTCTTCAACACGTTGATACGGGAGGGATTCTCTCATATCCTCGGTCATTCTGAATTGCAGCGCCAGCAAAAATCCCACCACCATGCACACCGAAGCGATGGAAAGCTGTCCTTTTTTTACAATCTTCACTCTTTCACTTCTTCCGCATTAGCTTCTTCCTTTAACTTAACAAAAGGCACGTTAAAATAAAAATCTGCGTACTCAAGCGACACGGGATTTTTTTTAATGTCTTCCAAAAAGTTCATTGTCAGTTTCGCCTTTACCTCCATATCCGAAAGGTCTCCCAAGCGAAGCTTTATCCCCGTCACAGTTTCTCCCCAAATATCGCCGTTTTCGGCCAGTTCAAATTCTTTAATCATCTTTACTGACCTATCGTCCAACATGACCAAAAATGCAAGGATTTTTTTTGCAACGTCGTTTTGCACCTCGTCGCCTATAAAAACATCTGCTAGATATACGCCTTTTATATTGGGTATCTCCGATAATTTTGGAGCCGTATAAGCGTCTATTATTTTTCCGCCCTTATCCACGGCAAAATAACAATTTTCCGTCGCAATGGTAGCTATGGGCAATCTTTCTTTTACGGAAATATCAATGTAACAAGGAAGCGACCGACGCACCACGACTTCTTCTATTCTTAAATCGTTTAACAATCGCTTTGAAATTTCGTCCGTTTCGACCGAAAACAGAGGCGTTCCATAGGGAATATTGCAAATCCGCTCAATATCCTCGTTAGTCAAAAACCGCATCCCATCGGTGCGAATTTCGCGTAAAACAAAAATAGGCGCATATATGA
>JAFXOC010000154.1 GCA_017529085.1 Selenomonadaceae bacterium
AACTACTTCTATCGTAATAATATAATGAGGCGGTAGATATTGCTTAACTTTTAAAGATGATCGATCCACATACCATGCCACCCCCATATGCCCGTCAACCAAAATATAATTTTTATCGCCGTTTAAATGTGTAGGATAGTTGGCAAACGAGGTATTAGAAAATATGATAAGGACTAAAGTTAAAAAGGTTAAAGTTAAAATTTTTTTAATCATAATTTCTCTCCGTAACATGGGCAATATCCGCGCCAAGCTGAGTAATTTCTCTTAATTTTCTGTACGCCGCCAATTCGTCCTCGCCGTTTGACAATGTAGCGTATTCTTCCACCAATTTTGGCAGAATTTCTGCGCGCTCTCTTAAAAAAGAAATCATATCCTCCTGCTCCGCTTCTTCGTCTGCCGTTAAAACTTCCTCAATATCCTTGTCTGTTACAGAAGACGCCAGTTCTTCAAACTCTTTAGCGACTTTCTCCGCGTCAATGGCGATACCGTGAGCTTTAAAACGATTGCCCTCTTTTGAGGCTTCTATGCTTTCGTCCAAGAGTTTACCGATTTCGTTCATTTTATTTTCAAGCTCGTTGAATGTGTCTTCAAATTTCATAGAACCGTTCCTTTCTATACTCAATCCAAATTATTGTAAATATAGTTCACAACATCTTTTACCGTGCGGATATTTTCCGCGTCTTCGTCCGGAATTTCAATGTTAAATTCTTCTTCAAATGCCATAATAAGTTCGACAATATCCAAAGAATCCGCCCCCAAATCGTTTATCAATTCGCTTTCCATTTGGATTTCATCATATTCTAATCCTACTCCTAATTGTTCTTGAATAATATGGTAAACTTTTATTTTTATTAAATCATAAACATTGTATCCCATATTTTCCAATGCTCTTTGAGCTTCGGTATGTCCGGCGGCATAAGCTTCTTCATACCAATAACGGGCTTTGACATTATCTTTTCTTGTCATTTCTCCGTTATAATATGCATTTGCTAAAGCGTACATAGCGTCTGCAACACCATTTTCCGCAGCTTTTTCATATAGTTGCATCGCTTTTTTATAATCTTTATAAATACCATCGCCATTCTCATACATATAAGCTAAATTACACATTGCCGTGGTATTTCCGGCTGCTATAGCTTGATTATACCATTCTGCGGCTTTATTTTTATCCGATTTTATTCCTTTTCCGACATCGTACATATAACCCAATGAAAGCATAGATAAATCATCGCCTAATTCAGCGGCTTTTATGTACCATTTTCGCGCTTCTTTGTAATTTTGAGTAATATTAGGTCGACCATATCTATACATACAACCTAAATTATACATAGCGGCAACATTACCACCATCAGCGGCTTTTTCATACCATTCTTTAGCAAGAAGAGCGTCTTTCTTTATTCCCCAGCCGTTATCATAAAAATTACCCAGCCAGCACATAGCGTTAGCATCACCATAATCGGCGGATTTTTTGTAATAATTAAGCGCTTCAACGTAGTTATGATTATTCCGGCACAAATCTCCTAAAGCGTTAAGCGCATCGATTTCATGGGGAATATGCCCCGATAAAGCGCGCAATTTTTCATTCCATTTTATTGCTTCACTATAATCAGGAGTAAAACCGTAATTTCCGCAATATAACTCGACTAAAGTACTCATAGCTAAACTGCTTCCCATACTGGACGCTCTTTCCAGCCATTTTTTCCCGATCTCTAGGTTTTGTGGAACGCCATCGCCATTTATGTATGCAAAAAACAACTGAACCATTGCGCTTGTGTCATTTTTCATTGCCGCATAATTATACAGTTCAAAGGCTTTGGAATAATTCTGAGATAAATAATTACCATCTCTATACATATCGCCGATTGCAACTGCAGCCCGTATAAACCCTTTTTTATGCGCTTGATTAAAGTATTCAAAAGCGGTCTCATAATCTTCGTTATTTTTCGCTTTATATCCTTTATTGCACAACTCTTCCGGTGAAAATTGCTCTTCGGTTTTCTTGTTATCATCGGTTATAGAATCAAGAGTCAATGTTTTGGTTATCTTAGTTATAGAATCAAGAGGCAATGTTTTTGTTATCTTATCATCAACAGAGCCTGACTCTTCTTTGTTAGATTTATCAGTGGATATATCAAATGCGTTTAGCAAATTATTCGCCAAAAGCAACCTTAAAGTTTCTTCCGCTTGACGCAATGCTTTTTCCATATTGTTTATTTTTGTTGACGACAATTCTATAAATTCGTCCATTTTCTTTGTTTGCGCTCTTTGCTCATCTTCAATATTTTGTAAAACATCGCCCATACGCTCGCTTTTCTTAATTCTTTCCTCAAAATGATTTATGTAACTTTCTATGCGCGTCGCCTCAAAATCCTTAGTTTTGTTTAATGATTGACTTATTTGAGACAATTTGGAATCAATATTTTTAAGCGAATCCGTGCAAATTCTGTTTAAATCCATTACACATTCTTTGAACATAAAAAGTTGATCGTCTACGTCTTGTATCGAATCTGCCAACTCTTTCAGATTGCTTTCTTTTTGAGTATCTTCTTCGATGTTCGACATGGAATTATATGTTTCATTTACTGCATTGTAAACATTTCGGGCTTGTTTTTCGGCATTTTCAAAAATAGTTGTAACATTTTTTAAAAAGTCCTTTTGTTCGCTCATAAAACTTTCTCCTATAACTCGGGAGTATATCTAAAAAGATATACTCCCGATATTTTATGCTGCTAAAATTTTCTTTATTTCCTCCAACGCAAATATTTTTGCTTTGGGGTTAAGTTGCGCCTCTTCGGCGTTAAACGTGTTGGACTTCATATCTTGTTCCATTTTTTCAAACTCTTTTTTCTTACGATCGGCGGCTGATGCCTTTCTTTCTACATATTCGCGCATAATATTTGTAATCTCGTCCGTTTGGCGATACAGTACGTGTTCGATTTTACTTTCTAAATCTTCTCTGGCGTCTCTGATAACCTCTTTGCAAAATCTATCCATTTTCTTTTCTTTCTGAGGTCCCGGACTCATTGATAATATTGACATACATTCCGAATCGTCCATAGATATTCTAATGCTGACAGGTCTTGTAAGCGCACCGCGAATATCTCTCGCCAATCGTTTTTGTTCCCTGCGAAGGGCGGAAATATCATAGTAAGCGGCAAAATCATCATCGTCTTCTAAGTGGTCAATCCAATCATCATAAAATTTAGAAATACGTTCTTGGATATCTTCTTCAATGTTTTCGCCGTCTCGGCGATACACAGAACGCATTTTTTCCAAAAGCTCCGCGCTGTCGTTTATCTCCTGCGCAGATGAATTTTCGTCTATCGCTTCTGTCTTTCCAACGTCTCCCGATAAATCTATAATGCCGGCTTTATCGGCTGCCCATGCTCCCAATGCTATAGGCGCGCCTACAGCTATAGCGGCGGCAGATTTAGCTATATCCCATAAATCGCCAAAAAATCCCATTATGCAGCACCCGCTTTCTCACGCACTATATCGCAACAACTTACTTTAACAAGGGCGTTTGCCACTATTTCTTCAAATTTATCGTCGTCCTTGGCTTCAAGTGACAAAACCAATTCGTTTTGAATGTTTGCCTTTGTTTCAAGTTCTTTTGTCGCCTTTAAAATCTCATATTCAAGGTCGTCATATATACCGTACATTTCATCTTTTAAAAGATTGGTATATTCCGTTAAACTTTCCGTCACGACTTTTTGAGTGAATTTTTGCAATTCCGCTTCTTTTTTACCGCCGGGAGGCAACGATAAAACGGCTCTGCACTCCGCGTTGTCTATAGAAATCTTTCTATACATAGCGTCCTGCCAAAATTTTTCCGCCTTCAGCCCTATTCGTTTCAATTTTTTTGCCGTCGCAGCGGGAGAAATGTTATATCTGGCTAAAAGTTCCGCTTTATCGTCAAGATTAAACAGTTGCTCGTCTATATAGGATTCCACTTCTTCCGCGGCTTGTCTCATGATAGGCTCGCTGTTTTTTAGAACTTCTTTTCTAAGTCCTCCCAAAGCCTCCATGATTTGCTCAACATCATTTATATCCGTCTTATCGTTTACAGACGGCGCGTTTCCTATGTTGTCAACGAATTTGTCGATAAGTTTTCCTATTCCTCCGACGATAAAAGGGATTGCTTCTTTTAAAATTTTTCCTAAAATCGGCAACATATTGTTCACCACCTGTCTATGCGTGTATTGAAGCCAATACTTCTTCAATGCGTTTTGTTGTTGCGTCTTTTAAAGCTTTCACCATATTGTCCAGCTTCCGCTTTTCCGATTGAGCTTCTTTGTATTCCGCCATAGCCTTGTCGCGTTCCATGCGAATGGACTCAATGCCCTGCTTGCTTGTCGCTATCAAATTTTCTTTCTCTTTGCGCTCTTTATCGACAAAAGCGGAAATATTGTTAAGACAGGACTTATAATCTGCATTGATGCCCTGCATTTGAATATCTTTACGCTTGGCAATAATTTCGGTATTAAGCTTGTTTTCTAAAAATTTAATGTTGGTAAATGTTATAAGCTCGTCAAAATGATCATTTAATTGATTTTCTCTCACTCTTAATTTTAACAACGCTGCGCTTAAATCGAAATAACGATCGTCCTCTTCCTTTAACCGACCCTCTTGATATTCATGCAACATTGTGTATAGGTAAGCCGAAACGGGAATTAGATTGCGCTTTGCCAAATCTTCGCTACGGTATTTGGACTCGCCTTTTAAATATTTGACCCATTCCTTCTGCAAATCGTTTTCCCATGTTTTCTTGGGGTTGTTTATGGTATCAATTTGAGTCACAATCATATATACTTTTTCGATATTATCATGGGCGCGGTCTAAAACACTGGTTAATGTCTTCATAGTATTGCCCGTAAAAGCGTCATGCTTTGAGCAGACAAAAACCGCGTCGGCTCTGTCGATATATTCGCGGGTGATATTAGAGCGAAATTCCACAACATCGTCAAGTCCGGGGGTATCCACAAGCACAACGCCGTCGGGGAGATTGATGTCTTTCAGACCGACCAACACTTCTTTTACAAAGTAGTGACAAGCGGACTTTGAAGGCGTCCATTTGCCTATTTCATCTTTTAATTTTTCTAAATCGTCACATTCAACCTTTTGTTCTTTGCTTCCAAGCCACTTGGCTTTTTCATTATTGGCGTTATGCGCATTGTATTCTTCAAGAAAGATATTTTCCTTGCTCTTACTGTTGTTTGCGCTTGCCCAAAGAGCGTTCCACTCATCTTCGCTGTAAAAGGATATTTGAACAAAGTTTACATCAGAACGCTTAAATTTTGTCAAAGCGGCAGTTTCAGGCGTAGCACGGGTGGAAGCCAATTCGTAATTTAACAAAGCGTTTATAAGGGTGGATTTACCGGCTTTTATCGTTCCGACAAGCGCAATCTGAAATTCGGGACTTGAGCAGCGTTCCAAAAAGTTTTTCAGTTCCTTCGCCAAGTTTATAGCTTCGGAAGAATCTTTACTAAGCGTATCGCCGGAAAGCACGCGTTTTATCTGCTCAATCTTAACGGCGTAGAGTCTTGCCGTCTCGTCCCAGAGATACTTTGCATCGTCTACGGGCGCGTCAATCAGTCGCTTGATATTTTCTACCCGCTCCAAGTATTTGCCTTCAATGTCCTTGTTTTTAAACTCCATATTTGTTTATCCCCTCTCTGTAGTTGAAGAAATTTTGATTTTTAGCCATATTTTGAGTTATGGCAATGCGCTTCACATTGTGCGATTAACCACCCAAGTATGCGGCTTATCGCCGTTTTTACGAGGGCATTTGCCCGGCTGAGGTCTGCCTGCGGAAACGAAACGTATTTCTTTCTTGCCACAATGGGTGCACATCCATTCTTTTCTCTTGCTGACTCCCGAACTTGGCGTTGCCATGGTGCTTCACTCCTACTGTTTTTTTAGAACTCATAATATCAAAAATTTTCAATAAATTGGTGTCCCCACGGGACACAATAGAATAAAATGTTTGGTTTTCAGTATTTTTAGTCCATTAACTCGAATTACTGTTTAAATTTTTACTCTGGGCATCGTCTGTGGTTAGTTCTTCATCGTCTTCAACAATATCCTCATGCGTCGGAAATTCTTGCCACCACATCTGCTTCTCCGTCTCGTTGAACGTCATCAGCAATGCGGTGTCAATTCTAAGCCCTTCGGCAATATCGAAAAGCAGCGATACGGAAACATTGTCGTTGTATTTGCCACACTCAATACGACTTAGTGCGCTGCGACTAATATTTGTTATTTTCGCCAAGTCGCTTTGTGTCATATTTCGCAGGGTTCTATAATAAGCAATTTTTGCGCCTATCTGTTTAAACAGAATTTTCTTGCTTATATCCATATCATTGTCACCTGCCGTTATACGAAAAAATCTATTGCTCTATTATCGCATAAAATCAGATTTTTCGCTTGCTCATACTTTCCTATTTTCGCAACAAAGTTTCCTAAATAGGAACACCCCCCCGATTTTTGCTGTTGATTGTGTCGGCATGAAGAATGATTCAGCCCCGGTCTGCGCCCGCTTATTCCAGATAGAACTGAAATTCCCAGTAGAAGGATGCGCCTCCCGCATCTCTCAAACGGACACCAAGCCAGAAGAGCTTGCCGGAAACTAGGCAATCGCCTAGCGGGATATCGAAATTTGCCGACCCTCCCGAAGGGATTGTAGTTGCCGAAAGCGTTTGGCTTTGGCGCTCGGCGCCCCGATATGTTATTTCCAAAACCGGACTCACAAAATCCGAGGCGCTCCGGTTGTCGATATGAAGCGTCATATTCCAATCGGAAGGGATACGAACCATGTCTCCTTTCCGCTCCCATCCCTTCCAGACAGAAGCGGAAACGGGAATTCCCGTACCGCAAGGCGCTCCGTTCAAGGAAAATGAGCACTGTTCCCGATTAAGAGAAGGATATTTCCACTTTTGCAGAGGGGCTTCCTTTTCCGTATACAAGGCGGGCACATCTGCGGGAATCTTTTCTCCCATGGCTGGCGCGGGTATCTCTCCTGTCTGGGACGGCTCTTGCTGTGTTTGTCGCGGAGGGCGTGAAACCGTATCGGGACTCGCTGCCGGAGAGGGCGCGTCCTCCATGACAAAAGCGTCTCCTGTATCAACATCACTATCTTGCTTTGGCTCCTGAATTGTGTGCAAAGCGGCCGCCGCCAGAAGAAAAGCTGTCACGATTGCCAGAATCCAACGCTGAAGCTTCTTTCTCCTTTGCTGACGCTCCACATCCCGCAAAAGCTCATCCACGGAGGAATAACGTCCCTCCGGATCGAGCGCGGCGCATTTTTGAAGGACAGGCATCAGACTGCCGTGATAGTCCTCCCCCAGAATCCTCCGAATGGTGATGCCGAGAGAATATATATCGCTTCTTGCATCGGTCTGTCCGAAACCGTACTGCTCCGGTGGAGCGTAGCCCTTCGTTCCTAAAAATTCCGTGTCCGGTTCCTCGGAGGGACGAGTGACGCGGGCGATTCCGAAGTCGATGAGCTTCACCTCATAATTCTTTGCGAGGATTATATTGGAGGGCTTGATATCCCTGTGGACGACATTCCGCTCATGGAAGTGGCGCAGGCATTCGCAAATTTCTTTCAGAATGTGGAGCGCAGTTCTCTCATCAAGCATTCCGTCATAGCGCAGGATATTTGCCAGCGTCCTGCCGTCAATGTATTCTTCAATGACCAGCAGCTTTCCATTCTGCTCTATCAGGCGATAGATGGCAGGGACATGGGGATCGTCCGTCTCTTTGAGCATTTCGTATATGCCCTTGGAACGCGCGTCCCTTTGCTTCAAGACGGAGACCTGCCTGCCGATTTTGTCATAGACGAGCGCCACCGGACCGTCCTCGGAATCCTTCAGAATGTCCACCATCTCATAGCTGTCGCCAATATATTGCTCCCACAGTTCCATTGCATTCTTGCCTTTCTGTCCGAAATTCACTATAATGATTCCATAGTAAACGAAATAAAGTTTTGCGTTTGGTTTCCCCGCCATTCGGGCGGGGAAGCCAAATCAAGCGCAACTGTTTTTGTCGTTTACTATATCATAAAGCATGAGGAGGGACAAGTTTGCACGAGAAGGATACGGATGAACTGTTTTCCGAACTGAAAGAGGACGAGGACATCCACCGGTTCCTCACACGGAACAAGAAGGAATTCCGTCTGCCGCTGCACGAATATCTGGGGCAGATTTTGAAGGAGAAGAAACTGGAAAGGCATCAGGTGGTGAAAGACGCCCTTTTGGAGCGAACCTATGGCTACCATATCTTCTCCGGAGCAAAGAAGAACCCGTCGAGAACCAAGCTGCTTTCCATTGCTTTGGCTATGCGTCTTGACCTGCCCGAAACGCAAAAATTACTTCGTTATGCCGGACTGGGAATGCTCTATCCGAGGAATCCATGGGATTCCGTCATCATATCGGCGATACAGAAAGGTCTTTCTGTGAGGGAAACGAATATACTTCTGTCTCAAGTGGGAGAAAAACAAATGCTTGGGTGAAAGAAACTGTTCATGAAGTCCGGTACAAGATGCTTTCTTATTTATATATCCGTCGAAGCAATCCTGTCCTTTTTTACCAGCGTTTAATTATCTGCCAAGTATGTCCACCGCCTTTCGAACACTGCCAGTAAGACGGTGGCTCGCAGTTTGTAGTTGAGGTTGTTGTGCCGCATTTTGTACACTTCCAATTTGCAGACCATGCGTAACATACGGAGGCTAGCAGCATGGACAATAAAACGCATGAAATTATGTGTGCAATCTTTTTCTTCATAAATATTTACCTCCATTAACTAGTTGGTTGTAGGTGTAATATCTTCACCTGCAAATGGTTTTGTATATTGCTCCGACAGATATAAATCAATAAAATATGCCTCTATGTCATGTGTAATTGTTTTCTCAAAGAGACTTTTTTCGTTACTGTTCACAGTTGCAGACACTCCTCCCTGCCGCTTCGCGGCTTTCCCTCCTCTGAGAGGAGGGCTTTTTACGCTGTTTTGCACTGGTCAACAAAAATTGGACACAAAACTAAAAAAATTTGACATTAAAATCGAATCATAGTACA
>JAFXOC010000155.1 GCA_017529085.1 Selenomonadaceae bacterium
CGAGTTTTGCCAAAAACAACGTTTTGGCGCAAGCTTCGCAGTCAATGTTGGCGCAAGCAAATCAAAGTGCTTCGAGCGTGCTTAGTTTATTGCAATAAAAAAGCAGCGGTTATCGTTTGCAGCAAAAAACCTGCAACCTAAAATCGGGTGCAGGTTTTTCATTATAAAAATAAAAGTTGGTTTTTCAAAGCCACATTTTTACCCCGTAGAACCAAAACCGCCGCGTCTATGCGTTTTTAGAGCGGCATCGTTATCTACGACAAAATACTTTTGAAAAATCCCTTGGGCGACTCGTTCGCCTTTTTTTATTAACACATCGCTATTCCCAAAATTTCTGAGGGGCAAAAAAATATGCCCCTCGTTTTCGCTGTTGCCGTAGTAATCCGCGTCTATTACGCCGACGCTGTTAGCGAGGGTTACGCTTCGTTTTGTGGCAAGGCTTGAGCGAATATAAATCATAAGAACTTCGTCCGCGGGGAAATACGCCTTGACACCGGTGGGGACAAGCGCAGTTTCGCTCTTTTTTATAAGAACGTCCTTTGCCGCCGCAAGGTCGTAACCGGCGCTCATTGAGGTTTGCCTTACGGGAAGCGTTACGCCGCTCTCTAAATATTCGCTTACAATCTCAAAACCCCGCGTTTTTTTAGTTTCCAAAATGTTTTTCCACCTCAATGCAAACCTCTTTTAAAATTTCTTGTTCGCTTAAATCGTCAATGTCAATCCAATTTATGTAAGGCATCTTCTTATACCATGTAAATTGCCGCTTTGCAAAATGCCGAGTGGCTTTTTTTATTTCTTCGATAGCTTCTTCTTTGGTAATATCGCCCGATAAACAGCGAAGGACTTCCTTATATCCTATTCCTCTCATAGCTTGAGAGTCGGAGAGTCCGATTTTAGCCAACGCTTCAACCTCGTAAAAAAGTCCGTTTGCTATAATTAAATCGACTCTAAAATTTATTCTTTTATACAACTCTGCTCGTTCTCGTCTCAGCCCTATTACGCAAGCGTCGTAAACCAGTTCGCCGGTTGCGGCAAAGCGGCTTGAAGTTGATTTTGTGCCGTCCTCGGAAAATTCGTAACCCTCCAGCAGAGATTTAACGTAAAGCCCCGTGCCGCCCGCTAAAATCGGAATTTTGCCTTTATCGTTCAATTCTTTTATGATTTTAGCCGCCGCATCGCAGAAATCCATTACGTTATATTTTTCGGTTGGGTGTAAAATATCTATCAAATGATGTTTAACTTCCGCCAATTCCGCGTCCGTTGGTTTTGCCGCGCCAATGTTAAAACCTTTATACACCAGCATAGAGTCGCCCGAAATTATCTCCGTATCGTATTTTTTCGCCAGAGATAAAGAAAGGGCGGTCTTACCGACCGCCGTAGGCCCTAATATGACGATGAGCTTATCTTTTTTAAACAACGCCGTCAAGAGCCGTAAGTTCAAGACTCCCTCCGGGTTTTACAATGTGAACTTTTGCCGAAGACGCAGATTCCGCCAATCTCTTAAACTCAGCGGGGTCTTGCTCGATAACCGGCCAAGTGCCGTAATGCACCGGAATTACATGACGCGCGCCCAAAAGCTTTACGGCTTCAGCCGCATCTTCAACGCCCATGGTATAATTATCGCCGATGGGAAGTATGGCGACGTCAATTTTAATGCGCTTACCGATAAACGACATATAGGGGAAAAGTCCGGTATCGCCGGCAAAATACACGTTCATACCGCCTATTGTGACTATAAACCCGACAGGCGCGCCACCGGCTACGCCGGAGCTGTGAAGCGCAGGGGTGACAAACACTCTGCCGAAGGGAAAATCAAGCGCGCCGCCGATATTCATGCCGTAAGTGTTGGCGTGCGGAGCAACATTTTGTATCAATTCCAAAACTTCGGGTATGCCGATTGCCACCGCTCCCGTTCTTTTTACGATAGCGGGAGCATCGCCGATATGATCGCCGTGCGCGTGAGTTACCAAAACATAATCCGCTTCAACTTTATCGGCTTTTTTCGAAGCTAACGGATTCCCCGTCAAAAAGGGATCGAACAAAAGCTTACATTTACCGTCGTCAAGCAAAAACGCCGAATGTCCGTAATACTCAAAATTTAACATAACCTAACTCCTTCCTTGATTAAAGTTCTTACTTTCTTTTCTCTTTCTTTTTTGTAAAAAAGAAAGAGAAAAGAAAGTAACAAAGAAAAGAGAAAGAAAAAACTTTAACAAACTTGCACTTTCAGTTTTTTCTCTCACTTCAAAATTTCTATAAAACCAGTTATTAAAGTTTTTTTCTATTTTTCTTTTGTTACTTTTCTTTTTCTCTTTTTTTTCAAAAAAAGAGAAAAAGAAAAGTAAGAATTTTTATCTAAAAATATTGCTTACAACATAATAGGCAAATGCGCCCATAAGGGCCGTGCAGGGGATGGTGAGCACCCACGCCATAACCATTTGTTGCGCCACGCCCCAACGCACCGCGTTTATTCGCTTTGCCGTACCCACGCCCATGATGGAGCCTGAAACGACGTGAGTTGTGCTGACGGGTAAATGGAGGAGAGTTGCTGTGAAAATGACAACGGATGAGTTTAAATCCGCCGCAAAACCGCTGATTGGCTCAAGTTTAAAAATCTTGCCGCCGATAGTTTTAATAATGCGCCAGCCGCCTATAGCCGTGCCGCACGCCATAGCCGTCGCCGCCAAAACCTTAACGTAAGTCGGAACTTCAAAAACATCTATATAGCCGCCCGATAAGAGAGCCAAAGTTATAATACCCATAGATTTTTGCGCATCGTTTGAGCCGTGGGAAAACGCCATTGTTGCCGCGGAAAGCACCTGCATCTTGCGAAATTTATCGTTTACGGTGGAAGGCTTTAACCTGCCGAAAATGCGGTACAATAAAAGCATTACGCAAATACCCGTACATATTGCCACAACAGGGGAGGCAATGAGCGCGATGATGATTTTCCCGATGCCCCAAAGGTTAAGCCCCTCAGAGCCTACGGAAACCAATACTGCGCCTATAATGCCGCCGACAAGCGCGTGAGACGAACTAGAGGGCACGGCAAGCCACCATGTAGCGATGTTCCAAATGATAGCCCCTAAAAGCGCCGCGATTATTACCGTTTCGTTTACCTGATCCGCCGAACTCACTATGTCGCCGCCGATGGTTTTAGCAACGCCCGTTGAGTACATGGCGCCTATAAAGTTTAAAACCGCCGCCATAAAAATAGCGTGATTAGGCTTTATGGCGCGAGTAGATACGCTTGTAGCGATTGCGTTTGCCGTATCGTGGAAGCCGTTTATAAAGTCGAAAATTAAAGCTAGGATTATAACGGTAAATATCAGAAATTGAAGCTCATGCATATTTCATTACCACCCCGCGAATCTGCCCCGCCACTTTTTCCGAGTGATCAAGGGTTTCTTCTAGATTCTCCAGAATGTCTTTCCATTTGATAAGTTCTATTGGGTCTTTCACCTCGTCGAAAAGTTGCGCGACTTCGTGACGATAAATCCTGTCCCCTTCTCCTTCAAGACTTGAAATTTTATGCACACATTCGAGCAATTCTTTTTGATTTTTCTTTATGTCTTTTAAAAGCGAAAAAGCCGTCATAAGCTCGTGAGTCGCTTCGATTATGAGCTTTGTGAGCTGTATTGCGCCGGGGATCGCTTCGCCCGTTTTATACATAACGACTC
>JAFXOC010000156.1 GCA_017529085.1 Selenomonadaceae bacterium
CTCCGTCATGCAATTTGCCAAACACAGGAATGACGAAGATATAAGTTGGATGGGAAATAACAAACGTTTTGAAGAAATGGACAGAGAAACAGCCAATCTGATAAAAACGCTGACGGGAATGGCTATCCATTTCGATGAGAAAGGAGATACGGTTAATATGTGGACAGCATGGGAAAACGGAATCAACCAAGCTAGAAACGATGGCTATAATGTCGGTAGGAATGACGGTTATAATGTTGGCAGAAACGATGGCTATAATGTTGGCAGGGATTTTACAATGGTCACAAGTATTCGCAACTTAATGGAAACCTCCGGTTGGAGCGCAAAACAAACAATGGACGCTTTGAAAATTCCCGCCGACGAACAGGAGAAATACGCCAAACAAATATAATTTACACAAGCTAAAAAAGACAATCCGTGAGAGTTTATCTCGCAGACTGTCTTTTTTGGTTACAACATTTGCTTTAACAAAGTGGGACATCCCCCCGTGTCTAGTATACTAATTTCTCGTTGCGTAAAACCTTATACTTCACGGTGTTTAGCTTGTTTTTAAGCTAGGAAATTCGTGTCATGAATTCTTGTAACGCATTAAGTGTCGCGCATTATTTTTTTGAATGTCATTTTCTAAGGTTTTGTAAGCTTTAACAAGGTCAATCGAGGTTATAAGTATTCCATTTATATCTTTCTTAAGCATAGCTCCTTCTTTTAACAAAATTTCATCTGCGCTAACGCTTATAACTTCTGGATCTAGCTGACGAACAAACATGGAATATGTTTCCTTCTGAGTATGTCCGTCTATTATATAATCTGCCACAAAATTTTTAATATAACGGTAAGTAACATTATTGCACTGCTCTACATAATGTCCAAAGGTAAAAAAAGCACCTTCTACTCCTATAGCGATATTTTTACCAGCTGTGTGGTATAAATAACCAAAGGGGGAATCTTCAGAAAACGAATCATGGTTTCGCATCGTTACAAGCAAATCAGCATCTTTTCCCCATACAGCAAAGGAATAAATTGGATGGCGTGTACGTTTAAAATCTTTACGACCAAGGGCATGATTGGAAAGAGCTCCCGTTTTACCAAGCGTTTTGTCATAATCCCACGATTTACCTTTGCAAAAATCCCAGTTATATGTCGGAAAAAGCAATGTACCGTTTACCCCAACCAGATCTTGCAAGCCATCGATAAGCATATCAAGTACATGAGGTACGGCAGATATCGCCTTACCGGATTTTTCCTCTTCTTCCCAAACGGTAGGCACAAACATCCTAATGTCGGATGAAACCAACACAGCATTTCCTCGCGTTATACCCATACTTGATAGTGCCTGTAATATGTCTTCAATTAATAGCATTCTTGCCACCTTCACTCCACCAAACCATTTTCCCGCAGCTTTTCCGCCACTTTCACCAAATCCCTTACCGGCACTCCCATAATATCGCTAATATCCACAATATCATTCGTCCCATCTGCGTAAGTGATAAAGTTCATCATAGCCGTTACTTCATCGTAACCGCCTTTGTGGCTTATGGTAGGATAAAGTCCACGCTTTCCTAGTTGCGGCTCGCCGTAACACTTTATTTTGTAGCGATGGTTGTGTTCCATGGCTTCGATGCACTCCACCATAACGTTGTATGCGCCAAAAAGTCCCGCAGAAGAAATGAAATCCAAATTATCCTTTGACGTGTGGTATTCGGGAAATTCTCCGTATTTTGAACGCGAAAAGCCGCATATAGGGAGGTCAACGCCTGGGGCGTTGTATTGTCTCTCATCGCTGCCGCGCTTTAGGAAGGAATAGCATTTGTATTCGGGATAAATAAAACTTAGAACATTTTTCGTTACTTTATCCGTTAATGTATTGCCGTAACGTGTGGATACCATTGAATAAGTTCTGTCATCTCCCACACAGGATAAATTCCAACCGGCGATAACGTTTTTCTTCATGTGTTCCAGATGATTTTCACGGCTAAGGTAGGTTAAAGAGCCGATTGTTTCCGGAACGTAGATAAAACGATAAGTATAGCGGCGTTTGTCCTTAGATTCCACATACTTGGACAAATATGCCGACAAAGCCAGACCGGACAGTTGATCGTTTGCCATAGACGGGTGACAAAAGTATGTGGAGAAAAAGATTTCTTCCTCTGTTTCACCGGGGATAACGAGTTCGCCGTAAGTTAAGCTTCCGTCGAAAAGTTCGCTGTCAATGTAAATATGGTAAGTGTCCTCGGGAAGATTGTCGTATTGGTTTTGGGTCATGCAAAATCCAAATCGTTCCTTGTAATATGAAGTGACGTAAGGGATAACGTCGGGTTGATTTGGCTCCGTGTAGAGATATTGCTTTAATTCCGCAAGACTGACTTTCTTATCGACGGGAATGGAATACCCCACCACATGAAGGTTGGTTTTTTTAAAATCAACGATTTTTTCGCCCTTGGAATTTTTTATCCAAGCATCCCTAATACGCCACTCTTTTGGAACTGTCCAATCAAACGATTTCTCGCCGCTCGGGACTTCATATACCTTGATTTTAGGCTGAACCTCTTTCAGCGCCTCCACGGTTTGCCGCACGCCATCGCCGGTAATGCTGCGACAATATGGAAACATCTTTTCGCACAATTTATACATATCCTGCCCTACAGACATAAACCCACCTCTATCATTGCTTTGCGAGATTTTATGTGGTCGATAACCTATACTTTATTGACCACCTTATAAAATTTAAATTTTAGTATATCCTTGAAAACAAATTCGCCTTATTTATCTATATTCCTGCAAAATTCCGAAAAAAATTTATGTGGTCAATAAAGTATCATTTTTTACACTCTCCGATGCCTACGACGCATTACAAGGCTGTTTCGACTTTGCGAATTTCCCTCCGTAAGGGAGATTTTTTATGGATTTGGCTCCTCGCTGGAGAGTTGGGGCATCTAGTCTGATTATCAAAAAAACCTTCCGATTATCCTCTTGAAAAGGACAAAAAAAAGAAGCCCGCCGTAGCGAACTTCTTTAACACACATATTAACGCTTGGAGAACTGAGATGCCTTTCTTGCTTTCTTCAAACCATACTTCCTGCGTTCCTTTTCTCTTGGATCGCGAGTCACAAAACCCGCTTTCTTTAACGCGGGACGAAGATCTTTGTCCATCTCCATCAAAGCTCTGGTAATACCATGACGAATAGCGCCGGCTTGACCAGTTGTGCCGCCGCCGGATACGTTTGCCAAAACATCAAATTTATCCACATTTTCCGTGAGAGCGAGCGGTTGACGCACAATAAGCTCCAAAGTTTTTAAACCGAAATATTCCTCCATATCCCGACCATTAATAACTACTTTACCTTCGCCGGGAACTAAGCGAACACGCGCAACGGAGGTTTTTCTACGACCTGTGCCGTAATATACGTTAGACATAAATTTACCTCCTTATCAGCGAATGTTAAGCTTCATTTCTTCAGGTTTCTGCGCCGCATGAGGATGCTCGGCTCCCGCATAAACTTTAAGTTTACGGTACATATCTTCTCCCAAGCTGTTTTTAGGAAGCATACCTCTTACTGCGTGTTCCACAACACGAGTGGGGAATTTTTCCATCATCTGCCCGGCGGAAGTAAAAGTCGTACCGCCGTTATA
>JAFXOC010000157.1 GCA_017529085.1 Selenomonadaceae bacterium
CCATTGACAGAGATTAAAAACTTGGTTATAACGACAATTGTTTTGATAACGGCGGCTTTGGTGAAGCGGTTAACACATTCATGTTTAACAGTAAGACCCCTTGAAGAAGACGAGGTAGATAGGGTATGTGTGTAAGTGCGGTAACGCATTTAGCTTAATACTACTAATCGGTCGAGGACTTGACTTAATAAAGACTAAAATGTCAGCTTTCCTTCTAGTTAGTTTTGAGTGTGCAAAGAACTCTCGGCACACAAACCCAATAAAATGGGAGTCCAGAGGGGCGAAGCTCCTTTGGCAGGGTCAAGGGACAGAGTCCCTTGCGGGAGTTTGAGGGTGGAGCCCTCAATAAGAATATCCGGTGATGATGCCTTGATGGAGCACCTGTTCCCATACCGAACACAGTAGTTAAGCATCAAGAGGCCGAAAGTACTTGGTTGGCGACGACCCGGGAGGATAGGTAATTGCCGGTTTAGAAACTCTTCAACTTTTGGTTGGAGGGTTTTTTTGTTGTCTGAAACTAACCGAAACTATAAGTAGCTTTAATTTTATTTGACATATCGTATTATATATGCTAATATACAGATATTACCTATTACTTAGCTATGTATATAGCCCTATTTATTCGAGGTTGATATGTATGAATAATAAGCCCGTATCTCAATTTTCCACAAAACAGATATGCGTTACCGCTGTTATGGTAACATTTATATTTTTAATGACGATAATTCCACGTATCCCAATACCTTTGGGATATGCTCACTTGGGAGATGCGGCGATTTTTTGGTGTGTTTATTTTGTGGGACGTAAAGAGGGCGTTATAGCGGGGTGCATAGGTTCTGCAATGGCGGATTTTTTTGGAGGCTTTCCCATTTGGATATTGCCAACGTTATTGATAAAGTTTATGATGGCGGAAACATTTTGGTTTGTAGTTAAAGGAAATATTAAACAGGGCAAAAGTTTTTCGTTTTTGCTGATAGTCGGACTCGTTCTTGCTTTGCTTATTATGACGGTAGGTTATACGCTCTTTGGAGCTGCGCTTTACGGCAGCCTTGAAGTTGGGTTGATGTCCGCTCCGGGACTTTTGATAAAAAGCGTAGTTAATATAATAGCTTTCTGTTTTCTGTTTAAGTCGTTTAGTCGTATGCGATAATTATACACTCTTATTAAAAAAAACAGGCAACCCTAAAATAGCGGTTGTCTCAGAGTGTAGACTTGTTATTATTTATTCGCTGAACTCTCCCCCCTACCCCCCTCTAGGAGGGGGGCTTGGTTAGAGGCAATTTAAAATTTTAGGCTCAAAAGCAGTAATCCGAGTGCCTCCCTCCTAGAGGGAGGTGCCCGAAGGGCGGAGGGAGAGCCATGAAGACCACAATGTTTATTGATTTGTCTACAGTCTGCCATTATATATATATAATGGCAAGAAATTTTTAAAATTTTTAACGTTTACTATAGCGAGTTTTTTGTTGTATTTATAGAGTAAATACAGTATAATTTTTTTGCGGCAATCAATAAAATTTAAGGGGTGACAAATATGCTTGAACAGTTGACTGTTCCGTATGAAGGAATTACTCCCGCGGTACTGGCAGGCGTTCGTAATAATCGACCTGTTAATATCGAAGGAGAGGGATGTGTAATAATTCCCGATTCGTGGTGGAGAAAAATACTTGATAATGCGCTTGATGAAGTTGTGGATCGTTGCGCCAGTGAAAGATTGAATGTTGCGGATGGAAAGAGAGATTATACATTTGATGAGGTTATGGAAAAACTGAATTTAAGTGATACGGATTTGGAAAAGTTGAATGATAATTATGAGTGATTGGGCGGTGCTTTTTTCGGCTGAGTCTTTGGAAGATTTGATGAAATTGGATGCGTCAAAACAAGCGAGGGTGATGAAGGCGATAAAACGGTATAGCAGAAATCCTATACCGCAAAGGGAAGGCGGTTATGGAGTCGAATTGAAGGGAGAACTTGCGGGAACATTAAAAATAAAACTTTTAAAAGATGGACTGCGGGTTGTTTATAAAGTGATTAGAGAAATCAAAATGATGCGGATAATAGCCGTAGGAGACAGAGCCGACAATGAAGTATACAGAATTGCAGTTGAGAGGCTTATTTTATAAAAACCATTGACAGAGATTGAAAACTTGGTTATAATAGCAATTGTTTTAGTGACGGCGGCTTTGGTGAAGCGGTTAACACATCGGATTGTGGCTCCGACACGCGTGGGTTCGATCCCCACAAGTCGCCCCATAGGGGTATAGCTCAATTGGTAGAGCAACGGTCTCCAAAACCGTAGGTTGTGAGTTCGATTCTTACTGCCCCTGCCACTCGCATGTCAACCCGCCTTTGGCGGGTTTTTTTGTGCGCAAAAAGGAAATTCCTCACTCCTACGCGTTGCTTTCACGCTGACGAAAAAATTTTCTCGCATTAATTAAACATTTTTCACACGAACTTAGTATAAAGAGCAGAAAGAAATTGAAAATAAAATTTCAAAAAATTTGGGAGGTCGGTTAAAATGGCAAAACGTGAAGAAATTCTCAAAAAAATCAATCTTGAGCTTAATAAGTTGAGCGACGAAGAACTTTAACAAGTGGCGGGCGTTAACGCGGAGCAAACGTCAAATGACAGTCGCTTTCTTAACAGCTTGAACGGCTCGACAAACCGTTACGGCCCGGAACGTATCGCGTGGTCGTTTGGAATTCATAATGCGGAAATTGAAAAAGGTTGGGCGACGGTCGGAATAAAAGCAACAGTGTATTTCGCTTGCGGCGGTTTCGGCAAAAGCAACAGATATTATCTTAACGGCCAAGAAATCACGCAGGAAGAGGCGCGTCAGCACGCAATGGAAGTCACCCAGCACTATATGACGGAAAAAGATTGGAAATGGTAAAAAATTTTTAGCGATGTGAGTAATGCGCCACAATGTTTTTGATGAAAATTCTCTCACATTAACAAACATTTTCACACGAATCTAATATGAGGGGCAAGAACGAATTCAGGGAGGTAATCAAAATGCTAAAAGACGTGGAGAATAAAAAACTTTTGGATGAGCAAACGAACGATGTTTCGGGAGGGTGCCCGCGACCTAGACCTGAACCTGATATGATACCGCCAAAAGAGCCGGTACTCATTGATTTGCCGCTGCCGGAAGATCCGGACCCCCTTAAGGCTCCTCCCTTCCATTCGGTCCGTAAGATACTTTAAATTCAACTAAAAAAAGGTTTCCGAA
>JAFXOC010000158.1 GCA_017529085.1 Selenomonadaceae bacterium
CAACATATATTGTATACGCTTTATCAAGGTTGGAAATTACTTCGCGATTCCATTCTTCTCGCATTATTGCAAAATCTTCGTGAGTGGCGGCTAATGCGCATGAAGAAGAAAGAAATAAAATTGACAGATATAAAAGATGTATAAATTTTACTTTCATAAAAATCTCTCCTTAAAAATAACGTTTTTAAAAATAACGTTTTAAATAATATTTTCGTTATATTAATCAAATATTCCTCTAAAAAATAAAAAAATATTACGGTTGTTGTCAAAGCGACATTTTTTAGTATTTACTATTATTTTTTGCATTGGGGGTTTTGTTTGAAGCCTCGCATCTACGAGGGAGGGGGACCGCGAAGCGGTGGAAGGAGTTCGCGCTTCGTAGAGGCGCATCCGTCTTCAACTGTGAATACTAACAAAAAATCCCAAAATCTCAAACTCTTTCGCATTTTCCTCTTGCAAAAATGAAAATAATCTTATATAATCGAAATAAAAATCATTTATTTTTCATTTTGCGAAAGGACGAAAAGTTATGAAATATGTTTCCGTCACCGCATCATTGGCTCTAGGAGTTGTGTTATTCACTTCATCCGCCTTCGCGGCGCCTACCCTACAACGAAATTCACACGGTCACGAAGTTTTAATCTTGCAGCAAAAACTTAAACAGATTGGTTACCCAATAAAAGAAGCAGACGGAGTTTACGGCACCGAAACCGAACGCGCAGTGTCCGCTTTTCAACGGGATCAAAACATTAAGATAACGGGAATAGTCACCAGCAGCACATGGCGCGCTCTCAAAAACACCAAATCAAAATCTAGCGGCAAGGTTAAATCTACATCTTCAAATTCTTCATATAAAAAATCCGGCAAGTTAGTGAAAAATCATGTCACGTTCATGGATAAAAGGGAAGCCCAAAAGGTTATAAAAACCGCCAAAGAATATATGGGCACGCCTTATGTATTTGGCGGTGAGACTCCCAGCGGTTTTGACTGCTCCGGCTATCTTCAGTTTATCTTTGAAAAGAACGGCATATTTATCCCACGCCTTGCAGATGAACAGTACCTATTGGGCGAAAAAAGAGATAAAGGCAAATTAGTACCCGGCGACTTGGTATATTTCACAACTTACGCCGAAGGCGCTTCTCATTGCGGATTATATTTAGGAGAAAATAAGTTTATACACGCATCCGGCAGCAAAGGCGTTCGTGTGGACGAGCTCAGCGATTCGTATTGGGCGCCGAAATTCTTAGGCGGCAAACACATAGTTAAATAACTCTATTATCGGAGGCGATTTTCTTGCCCGTAAACGCTAAAATTCGAGTGAATTTCTACGACACCGATGCAATGGCTGTCGTGCATCATGCAAATTATATTCGTTGGTTTGAGATTGGACGCGTGGAATACCTTCGTTCTATAGGCATAACGCTTAACGACCTAATGGAAGACGGTTTTGTTTTTCCCATCACGGAAATATCCGCTAAATTTGTTTCTCCCGGATATTATGACGACGATCTTATAATAGAAACTACGGCGACGGAGCTTACAAAGGTGAAAATGGCTTTCAATTATAAGGTTTATCGTGAAAAAGACGGAAAATTACTCGTGACAGGGCATAGCCAAAACGTGTATACAAGCCGTGAGACGGGTAAAATCACCAGACTTACGGAAAAATATCATAAAAAGCTTGAAGAAGCTATAAAAAAGGAACGGGATGAAAATGACGTCTGACAACATAATTTTTGCGCTGGATATAATTTTGAGCGCAATTTTATTGGCAATCATATTTACAAAATTATACCTTCGCTATCTTGGTAAAGAAGAAGTAGTGGTAACTCCCGCTTCTGAATTTACGCTTTTAGAGAAAGACGAAAAAGAAGTTGTTCTACAAAAGGAGATTTCCTTTAAAAACGTGGGCAAAAGCTGCGCCACCATAATGGACGCAATCAGTAGACCGCAACTTCCCTTTGAACAATACGATAAGGTGGAAGCGTGGGGAATAGCCGAAAGAAAAGGCGCGCCCCGAGAAGACGATTATTTTGAATCGGTTCTGATACAAAAAAAAGGCGATAACCCTGACGAGATAACGCTTCTTGCTAATATAATATTAATAGGGAGAAAAGGTCTTAGTATTAACGAAGCCTTAAAAGAAATGCCGGATATAAGCATAGATTTTATTTGGCTCGAGACCGGCAGAACACCTTGCAATTATAAAAAAATCATTTTGCGCTTAAGCGGTGACGAAATTCGTAAATTAGCAAACGTTTAGGTTGAAACTCAAGCAACTATTAAAGTTTTTTCTTTATCTTTTTCTTTGTTACTTTTTTCTCTTTCTCTTTAAAAAAAGAAAAGTAATACACTTAATTTAGGCGGTGTTTTTATGGCTGATATAGAAATTATACCGATACCAACGCGAATTTTAACGGAAAAAGACGACATAGTTGAATCAATTTCCAAATACGCGGGAGATAAGATTACCGAAAACGACCTTGTATGCGTAGCTGAAAGTGTTGTTGCCATCACTCAGGGACAGTTTGTGCGCCCTGAAGAACTTAAAATTTCCTCTCTCGCCGCGCTTTGCTGTAGGTTTATTCCCGATTACGGCTCTCTTGCAAGCCCTCATGGTATGCAAGCCCTAATGGACAGAGAAGGCGAATGGAGAGTAGCTTTCGCGCTTTTCTGCGGATTTTTAGCGAGATTAATCGGTATTCGCGGGCTGTTTTACAAATGGGGCGGCGAACAGGCGGCTCTTATAGACGATGTAACAGGCACCATGCCGCCGTTTGACAAGTGCATTGTATATGGTCCCGATAAGCCCGATGAGGTTGCGGAAAGCATAAAGAAAAAAACCGGCGCCTTTGCTGCTATGGTCGCGGACGTGAACGATCTTAAGCGTTCCCGAGTAGTGGGCGTAAGTCGTGGATTAAACGGCGAACTTGCCTCAAATCTTCTTTTAGACAATCCCTTCGGCAACGCTTCGCAGAAAACTCCAATCTGCGTGATTAAGAATTACAAAGCGTATCAGGAGGCAAAAGGTTAATGCGTTATAATCGTAGACCCAACGACAAGTTACGCGAAATCAAAATGATGCGTGGATTTCAACGACATCCCGACGGTTCTTGTTTAATTGAGTGGGGGCATACGAAGGTACTCTGCGCCGCCACTTTTGAAGATCGTGTGCCGTTTTTTCTCAAAAACACCGGCGAAGGTTGGGTCACAGCCGAATATTCCCTTCTTCCCTCTTCCACCAACACCAGAACTCAACGCGAAGCTAAACGAGGTCGTCAATCCGGGCGAACGGAGGAAATTCAACGGTTAATCGGACGCTCCCTTCGCTCCGTTATAGATACTAAAGCTTTAGGTGAACGCACTCTCACGATTGACTGCGACGTATTTGAAGCCGACGGAGGTACCCGCGTTGCTTCAATTACCGGCGCATTTATTGCTGTGGTATGCGCCTGTGAAAAAATTTACGAAAAAGGAAAAATTTTCCCTGTACGCGATTTTTTAGCGGCGGTATCCGTCGGCATCAACAAAAAGAACGAACCCATTCTCGATCTCACATACGATGAAGATTCCTCCGCCGTTGTCGATATGAACGTTGTTATGACAGGCGAAGGCAAATTCGTAGAGGTGCAAGGCACCGGTGAAGGTCGCCCGTTCTCGCGAAAAGAACACGATAATCTCCTTAACCTCGCCGAAAAAGGCATAAACGAAATCATCGACCTTCAAAAATTCGCCCTTGGCAACGAACTTTCTTTTCGAATTGGTCGCGTAGGATAAGAGTTGGGGCGTTGCCCATTGACTCCCGCCAAAGGGTAACGCCCTCTGGACTCCATGATGACCCTAATTGTTAGTTTAGCCAAAATCAATTGTTAAAGTTAAACTGTAGACTTATTATTATTCGCGGAACTCTCCCCCCTACCCCCCTCTAGGAGGGGGGCGTGGTTAGAGACAATTCAATATTTTGGCTCAAAAGCAATAATCCGAGTGCCTCCCTCCTAGAGGGAGGTGCCCGAAGGGCGGAGGGAGAGCCATGAAGAGCACAATATTTATCGTAAATTATTGATTTGTCTACACTCTGTAAAGTTTTCTCTTTCTTTTTTCCAAAAAAGAGAAAGAAAAGAAAGAAGGAATCTTGACAATTTTCAAAAAAATCGGTAAACTGTGGTATATAAGAAGGCAAGGTTGCGAATTGGAAAGGGTGGTTTTATGTATCAAGAGGAGTACAAGCGTTGGAAGGAATTTCCGCTGGTAGATTTTGATCTGTCGAAGGAACTCTTAGATATTGAAGGAAATGACGAGGCAATAAAAGAGCGTTTCGCCGTCGCTTTGAAATTTGGAACCGCAGGACTTCGCGGCACTTTAGGCGCAGGCACCAACCGCATGAATGTGTATGTGGTGCGTCAAGCAACTCAAGGCGTTGCGAATTGGGTAAAAACTCAAGGCGGCAATCAGACGGTGGCTATTAGCTATGACAGCCGGTTAAAGGGCTGGAATTTTGCCAGAGACGCAGCTTCCGTGCTCGCGGCAAACGGAATTAACGTGCGCATCTACGACGAGCTTATGCCGGTGCCTGCGCTTTCTTTCGCCACCCGTTATTATAAATGCAACGCGGGCATTATGGTGACTGCAAGCCATAATCCCGCTCAATACAACGGATATAAAGCGTACGGTCCGGACGGTTGCCAGATGACGGACGACGCTGCGGCCGTGGTTTATGACGCAATTCAAAAAACTGATGTATTAAGCGGCGCAAAATATATGAGTTTTGCGGAAGGCGTTGAAAAAGGACTCATTAAATTCGTAGGCGACGATTGTAAGGATGCTTTCTATGAGGCGATTGAGAAGCGTCAGGTGCGCCCGGGGCTTGCTAAAACCGCCGGATTGAAACTTGTTTATTCGCCACTTAACGGTACGGGACTTGTACCTGTTACACGCGTGCTTCACGATATTGGCATTACGGATATTACAATTGTACCGGAGCAAGAATATCCTAACGGCTATTTCACCACCTGTTCTTATCCCAATCCCGAAATTTTTGCGGCTCTTGAAAAAGGATTGGAACTGGCAAAAAAAGTTGGCGCGGATTTGATGCTTGCTACAGACCCGGATGCGGATCGCGTCGGTATTGCGATGAAATGTCCCGACGG
>JAFXOC010000159.1 GCA_017529085.1 Selenomonadaceae bacterium
TAAACACAAATTTTTTCTAAACCTAATAAACATTTTTTTCGCAAGCCGGATATAAAGGGCAAAATGGGTTGCGGACTCTCCTCCCTGCCGCTTCGCGGCTGTCCCTCCTCTAATAGGAGGGCTTTTTTTGTGTCACTTTAAATTTTGGACGCAAAAAAGCCCCCCTCATAGAGGGGGGTAAGGGGGAGAGCCCAAAGGGGAGAAGCACACATCATTCTCTCCAGCTTTCGCCGGTTTTGTAGTCGATGCCGACGCCGGGTTGGACATTGTAGCAATAGACGCAAAATTCGAGTTTGTCATTTTCAACGGATTTAGCTTCCATTAACACGCCCGAAGCGACTAGGTTATCGCCGTCGTAAACAGGCGTAACTCTATACATGGCGTGATTTTTTGAATTTTTTACATAGTTGAAAACCTCTTGTTCAAAGGGAAGCATGGCTTCCGTGTTAAAATAGCGTGTGCCGGTGATAAGGTTTTTCTCGTTGGCGTTTTCGCCCGCGAGCATAAAGGCTATGAGATGGCAATGGTTGTAGAGGTACTTATCCTTGATTAAGTCGTCGTAACGCGCCGTATGCCAGCCGGGCGGTTTGATCTGCCCGATTTTGCCGCGCTTTTCCGTGGGCATGATCTCAACGCCTATACAGGCAAAAGCGACGCCGGGACGACCTAATTTGTCAAGCTCGCTGTACTTTTCAAACGCTTCTCTTGTTATCTCCGATTTAGTGAAATAGGGTTTATTATTATTAACAGTAACATAAGGTTTTCCCGAAAAAGGCGGAATCGTTGCGAGAAGCTCCGCACTTTTTGGTACGCCGGCCGCGTTTGACGCTTTAGCATTCGCGGCTGTTTTGGATTCTTTCGCGGATAGGGTTTGTTCAACCGCTTCTTTTGCGTTTTGCGAACCGTCGCCACCCGCGGTTTTGCCTCCGCAACCGCTTAAAAGCAACGTCAGCGACATTGCGATGCATAAAATAATTTTTGTAATGTTCAACAAAATCTCTCCTTTCAACACTCTGATTAATCCTTTGCGATGACCGCCAAATAATCCGACGAGGTAAACTTAAATTCCTCGTTTTTCCCCGGATTTAGCCGCATGGTATAGCGACCCGTCGATAAATCGACCGACTTAAATCCTATGGCGATTTCCCCTTGACGCGCCGCGCTTATTACCGCCGTTCCGAAACGTACCGGCGTATTTAACGTCACATAATGACCAATCGGTTTTAAATACGCTTCCGAGCCTTTTTTCCCCAAAAGTTCCCCGAAAACATCGCCGATACCCCGATTTTCGGCTTCTTGCACCGCCAATAAACCGGTAATGTTTGAACCGATGACAAAATCTCCCAAGCCCATCATATTGACCAATTTTTGATTGCGTCGGCTGTTCATCTCGCCGGTTATGGCCAAATCAACGCCTCTTTCGCTCTTGACGGCGTTTAATTCAATAAGCCGCATCAAAGTATCCGTATCCGCCTCCGCGCTGTTATGCGATTTATCGTCGGACAGCACCAACGCGTTTGAAATAGAGTCTGTCAGGGCTTTTTCGACAGTCGCTTTATTTATTTCGTCTACCTTGCAAAATTCAAGTTTTATGCGTTGCAGTTTTAATTTGTCGTAATCATACGAAGGATTATGGGTAATAAGTACCCTAACCAGCGTATTCTCTTTTACATAGCAATCGTATTCGGCGAGTACCCCCATGAGCTTTTCGTTTTCGCCTATAACCAAAAGGTTTCCCTCTACGCCAAATGAGGCGTGATCGCCTTTTACGATAAGCTCTTCCTGCGGGATTACAGGCTTAGATACGCTGTAGGCTCCGTCGTCTTCCTCAATGAGTATAATTTTATCTTTTTCGCCGATAATCCTGTCCATCGGAGGATTGATATGCGGCTTCCCGTCGGCGTCCGCTATGCCTATAGCCGTTTGATACTCAAAACTCGCCAAAACCTCTTGGAAAGTTTTTCCTGTCATCTCCTTAATATGTTCAAAATAAATTTCGTCGCCCGCATAGGTTAAAAGTTCGGCGAACATTTTCGACAAACCGTTTTGACCGCAGGTATGGGCGATAATGCGCGCGATGATGTCTTCGGTGTAAATTATCTCCACTTTGTCTTTGCCCGCCAAGCGCGCAGGTTCGATATACTTTGCCTCCGTCAATATAACCGTCATAAAGCAATCGGGGCAGAGAAATTCATGTTTGTTCATATAATTTGAAACCGTCAATGTGGTTTTCAAACTCTCCGCGCCGTTCTCGTTGTTGATGATAACGGAGCGGGCGTTTTCAAGCCCGGCGCGTTTTAGCGTGGCTTCGTCGGCGATATCCCCGCTTCTGGTCAATATGCGAGTAGTGCAAAAATCGTCGATATTCGCCCGTACCGCCGCGTCCATTTCCGTAGTGGGCAAATTATCGACTATGACAACGCATTGATTTTTGTGGTTTGCATTTGCTGCGATGAGGGATTCAAGCAGGATAAAAACGCGATCGTTGAAACCGAATATGACGGTATGCCGTTCGTCTATTACTATTGAGCGTCCTTGTCGCAAGAATTCGAGTCTCGCTTGAAGCCCCGTGGTAAGAATACCGATAAGGGTACTGGTGATGAAGATACCGCATATAGTCGCCAAAGACATTATCGCCAAATAAGTTATGTTATCCACGCTATCCGTAGCCAATTTCCCGACCGCGAGCATGTGCATAAGCCCGGACCACATGTGAACGCCGATTCCGCCGCCCGTGAAGGCGGAGGATATTAATGCGACAATCAGCGCGACGACCAAAGTCAAAATACCAAGCAACCCAATCATTGCCGCAGTGCCTTTAGCCATCAACAAATCGAACTTATAGGCGATCTTATTTTGCCAATTTCTGATTATTTTTTCCATAGAAAAGACCTCGCGATAGTGAAATGTAGTTTGCCATACTGTCAAAAATCCTCCCCGCGTCAGCGTCTCATTTATTCAAACACAAGATATCTATTGCCTAATATGAAAAAAAATGATAAACTGAAAAAAAATTTAACAGAGGTAAAAATGATGTTATCTAAATTGTTTGTAGAGTTGCAGAGGATAGGCAAAGCGTTGATGTTGCCCGTGGCTGTGTTGCCGGCGGCGGCGCTCGCGCTTAGGCTTGGCGCGCCGGATGTCTTTGACGTAGCGTTTATAAACGCTGCGGGCGGCGCTATTTTTAGCGAATTGCCGTTGTTGTTCGCGATCGGCATTGCTATAGGGATTGCGAAGGATGAAGCCGGAGCCGCGGGATTGGCGGGCGCTATCGGGTATTTGTCGCTGACGCGCGCCGTAAAAGCTTTTGACGAAAGTTTGAATATGGGTGTGTTTGCCGGGATAATCGCGGGATTTATGGCGGGGGCGCTGTATAACAGGTTCCACGAGATAAAGCTGCCGGATTTTCTGGGATTTTTCAGCGGCAAACGCTTTGTGCCCATAGCCACGGTGTTTTTCTCCTGCGTTATCGCTTGCGTTTGCGGCGTTTTATGGGGATATTGCCAAACAGCCATTAGTATACTGGGAACGAAATTAGCGGAAGCGGGAGCCGTCGGCGCGGGTGTTTACGGCGTTTTAAACAGGGCTCTGTTGCCCTTTGGGCTCCACCATATTTTAAACAGTTATATTTTCTTTATCTTTGGTGAGTATACCACGAATACGGGGGTTATTGCAACAGGCGAATTAAACAGATTTTTCGCGGGCGACCCTACGGCGGGATTTTTTCTCTCGGGATTTTATCCGGTGATGATGTTCGGTATGCCCGCTTTGGCGCTTGCGATTTACCATACGACGGAAAAGAGCAAGCGAAAGAAAATAGCGGGGCTTATGACCTCCCTCGCGCTTACGTCGTTTTTGACCGGCGTGACCGAGCCCATAGAGTTTCTCTTCATGTTCGTCGCGCCTATGTTGTACGCGCTGCACGCGGTTTTGACGGGCGTGTCTTTGGCGGTGGCGTACGCGCTTCAAATAAGGCAGGCTTTCGGCTTTTCGGCGGGACTTATCGATTATTGTTTAAGCTACGGTTTAGCCTCGAAACCGCTGTTGTTAATCCCGTTAGGGCTTATGGTCGGCGTCGTGTATTATGCGGCGTTTAGATTTGCCATCGTAAAGTTTAATATACAAATTATGGGAAAAGAAACGGAAAAAGCAGCGCCGGCGGATAATTCGGACGCGTCGGATAAACACGCGGATTTAGCCTTAAACATACTGGAATTTTTAGGCGGCAAAGAAAACGTAAAAGAACTCGGAAACTGCATAACGAGGCTTCGGATAGAGGTAAAGGACGGGGATAAGATAAAAGTTGACGAGCTGCAAAGATTAGACAAAGTAAAAGGGGTAATAAAGACCGGCAATGCGGCGCAGATAATAATCGGCACGGAAGCGGAGGAAGTGGCGGTCGCCGTGCATAAGTTAAGGTGAGATTTAAAAATTTTTGTTGAAAACTTTCATAAAATGTAGTATTATATATGTAAGAAAAAGCTCCGCTGTGGGAGCGGA
>JAFXOC010000160.1 GCA_017529085.1 Selenomonadaceae bacterium
CAAGCGTAAGCATTGCAATCTCGTAGTTCGTCATGGGCTGCCCCTCCCTTCGAGAGCGGGCGCGAACACATCGACAGCTCACTATGTACAGTATAGCATTTTATCTAAAAGTTTTCAAGTTGTTTTCATGTTTTGTCGGTGAATGAAATTTGCAATAAAAAATCCCCTTCGGGGGATTTTTTATTGCAAATTTTGTAACATATGTTACGGACAAATTCTCTTCTTCTTTGTATAATAAACACATTAATGTATGATAGGTATGGAAAAGGGGAGTTTTTAATGGAAAATAAGATGTTTTGTTATCAGTGTCAGGAAACAGCCGGTTGTAAAGGTTGTACGCAGGTGGGAGTTTGCGGGAAAACAGCGGAGACGGCAAGATTGCAGGATTTGCTTATCTACGCAACAAAAGGACTCTCTGCCGTTACGACTCGTTTACGGCAAGAACATGTCGCTGTTTCAACGGTGATCAATCATTTAATAACGGAAAATCTCTTCGCCACAATCACTAACGCAAACTTCGACTCCGATTCCATCGCAACGCGGATCGAAACTACCTTGACCGCTAAGGAAAAATTGTTGAAAAACCTACAAAACAAAGATACTCTGCCTAAAGCGAGCCTTTGGACGGGGAAAAGAGCGGATTTTGCGGCTATGGTGCCTAATGTCGGCGTTCTTGCCGAAAAAAACGAGGATATCCGCAGTTTGAAAGAGTTAATCGCTTACGGACTTAAAGGGCTTAGCGCTTATCTCTATCACGCCAACGCATTGGGACAAGAAAGAGAAGATATCGACGCTTTCCAACAATCCGCTTTGGCTAAATTATTGGAATCTGACCTTACAATCGAAGAATTAACCGGCCTGGTTCTAACTACCGGCAAATGGGGCGTTGAGACCATGGCGCTCCTAGATAAGGCCAACACCGAAACTTACGGCAACCCGGAAATCACCAAGGTGGAATTGGGCGTTCGCCGTAATCCCGGCATACTCGTTTCCGGTCATGACCTGCATGATTTGGAAATGCTCCTGGAGCAAAGCGCAGGACAGGGCGTTGATATATATACACACGGAGAGATGTTGGCGGCTCATTACTATCCCTTTTTCAAAAAATACAGCCATTTTGCCGGAAATTACGGTAACGCTTGGTGGCAACAAAAAGAAGAATTTGAAGCGTTTGGCGGACCGATTCTTATGACCACAAATTGCATTGTGCCGCCCAAAGATTCATACAAGGATAGACTTTTCACAACCGGCGTGACGGATTTTCCCGGCTGCCGCCATATTGAAGAGGTCGACGGTGAAAAAGACTTTTCCCCATTGATAGAACTGGCTAAAACCTGCAAAGCGCCTCGGGAATTGGAAAAAGGCGAAATTGTGGGAGGTTTCGCCCATGCGCAAGTTTTAGCTTTAGCCGACAAAGTAGTAGCGGCGGTAAAATCAGGCGCTATCCGCAAATTTGTGGTTATGGCAGGATGCGACGGCCGCATGAAATCCCGCAGTTACTACCGAGATTTTGCGCAAGCTCTGCCAAAAGACACGGTCATTCTTACGGCGGGATGCGCAAAGTACAAATACATCAAACTCAATTTGGGGGACATCGACGGAATCCCAAGAGTATTGGACGCCGGACAGTGCAACGATTCTTATTCGTTGGCGCTGATAGCCTTAAAATTAAAGGAAGTATTCGAGCTAAACGATATAAACGAACTCCCCATCGTATATAATATCGCATGGTACGAGCAAAAGGCGGTCATCGTTTTATTGGCGTTGCTGTACCTAGGCGTTAAGAACATTCACTTGGGTCCGACGCTTCCCGCCTTTTTATCGCCGAATGTGACGGATGTCCTGGTGAAAAATTTCAACATCGGCGGTATCACAAACGTTGACGATGATATTCGTTCGATGATATTATAACAAGACTAGATGTACCGTGCCTCTACGGTGGGGGTCTATATCGGAAGAAAGGCGGGAGTTTAAATCTCCCGCCTCTCGGGTGTCTTGTTGAAATGCTGACGTATGTAGTTTTTTCTTCTGGCGAAGAAAAAACTTGAATTAAGGCATTTTAAAAGAGCATCTCTAAAAACCGTTCTAGAGATGCCCTTAAGTCATTGTTACATTGAAAGGAGCGAGGCGGATGGATAATCGGCAAATAATCGCCATGTTTGGAAAAAGTCTTCTTGCCGCCTCGTTGACAAACGAAGAAATAATGAATTTTCTGGAATTTAGCAAAGCGCAAGTTAAAGATTTCGCTTCAGGCGAAACGGTTTTTTTCGATGGCGATGTTCCGCAATCGCTTTACGTGCTTTTGTCCGGGAAAATCCATATTCAAAAGACGAGTTTATCCGGGCGAAACGTTTTTATTTCGAAAATTGACGAGCCTGGCGATGTATTCGGAGAAGCATATTTGTTATTGGAAAAACCCTACGATATGTTTGCGGAGGCTGTACAAAATACGTCTCTCCTCGTCATAGACGGCAAGGCGTTTTCGTTCGATATAAATTCAGCCGTATCTTTGAAGGTACATGGCAATCTCACAAAAATTTTGGCGCAAAAAGCCTATTTAATGCACACCAAACTTAAAGTGATGGCAAGCGGCAAATTGCGGGAAAGAATAGTGAGGTTCCTTTTTTGGGAAATGGGTGAAAAAGAGAGCGTTCATCTGTCTTTTTCCCGCGACGAATGGGCGACGTATCTTGCCGTCGCGCGTCCATCCCTCTCAAGAGAACTGGGCGCTATGGAACGAGATGGAATTATAGAAATCAACGGAAGGAATATTCGCTTGGTGAACCGAAATAAATTCGAAGAATATTTATAGTATCCTTCGTCCGATTTTTACGACCCCCCTCCGCCGCTGAAAACGGCAGAGGGGGTTCTTTGATAACTTTTGGCTTAACTCCTGCCAAAATATAAAACACAATTTAAACTCGAAGCTAAGTTTCAAGTCCTAAATTTTCTTGCAACCAACCATAATTTTTGAGATATAGCGATTTTGTAAAACCCAATTTAAACAGCGCTTCACGCTACCATAAATTAAAACTATACAACCATAAAATACTTGTATTTTACAGATTACTTTAAATGGTTTATACTGCAAACTGTCGAAAGGGAAAAAACAAAAAACCTTAAGACGAAACAGGTTAATAATTTTCTTCTACTAAAAGGAGTGAAGCGCTTATGATAAGCAAAATCATCGGCGCAGTGAAAAGCTACTTCAAACTCATGAATAAGGGCACTGCGCAAATGACAAACGTTGACTGAGGTCAAAATCTAAATTAACTGTAGTCGAGTTTAGGAGTGGTAACTATGTTGAACATTTTTATGGACGTTATGGAAAACTATGTTGAACTTTTGGAAAACGCTGCGAACGATACTGAATACGCCAATTGTTAATTCATAATTCATAATTCATAATTATGAATTATACACTGAAAGGATGATTTAAATGATTACTTTATTTATGGACGTTATGGAAAACTATGCGGAACTTATGGAAAAAGCTGCTATGCACGTTCATTACGCTAATTGCTAAATAAAAAAAGCGCCTTTTGCGGGCGCTTTTTTTTATCGAAAAGTACATGAATTTATTAATTATAATTTTTTACGAAATGACCGTGTGTTATCTGTTCGCATGGCTGTCGATGATTTTCCACGCTTCGTCTATGGTAACTTGTTTGCCTTCATACATATAGATATTCTTTTCGGTGGGTTTACCGTTGTATGTCATTTCGATTCCGTGC
>JAFXOC010000161.1 GCA_017529085.1 Selenomonadaceae bacterium
CGCTAGAGACGGTGAGGGTGATGAGATAATTATAGTGAACGCAAAAAATATTGTTACTTGAGGTTGGTTCCCCGCCCTTCGGGCGGGGAACCAAATCACAAAATTTATTTGCGTTAACTATAAGTGGCAAGCAGAGACAGATAGAACAACCGAAAGGTGTATGGGGATTTTGACGGTACAAGAGTTGAGGCGAACGAAAATGACGGCATTGGTTATTAAAAACGATTCTTATCAATCGGTTCGCATACCGAAAGAACTTGAAACCGAGCGGGAAGAGTTTATTATAAAAAGGGTTGGCAAAGGCTATCTTTTAATGCCCACTGATGATCCGTGGTTTCCTCTGCGACTTTCGATAGGACAAATGCCAGAGAATTTTATGGAAGACAGAGAAGAACCCTCTTGGGAAGATGTAACGGAGCGGGAGGAGTTTTGATGTATCTTTTAGATACCAACATTTGCATTTACGCTATGAAAAGTAAATTTCCCGAACTTACAAAAAAGTTATTTGAAATATCTCCGACGGAAATATGTATTTCCTCGGTTACTGTCGGGGAACTTGCGTATGGAGTGGCGAAAAGCAAGCAAAAAGAGCGTTCAAAACAGGTGTTGGATATATTTTTATCTGCCTATAATATTCTCCCCTTTGATGATGAAGACGCTATGGCGTTTGGAGAAATAAGAGCTTTATTAAACAGTCAAGGTATGCCGATCGGACCGTATGACTTGCAAATAGCCGCTCAGGGGGTATCTAAAGGCTTGATTGTCGTAACGCATAACGTCAAGGAGTTTTGCCGCATATCTAATCTTACTTTTGAAGATTGGGTAGTTTCTTTATAAATTAATTAAGAGAAGGAAGATGGTGCCAATGATAAAACGACTAATAATTCTGCTTATGGCGGCGGCTATGATGTTGCCTTGCTCGGCTTACGCCGGACGGCTTCAGGATATTGTCGCTTATGGGGCGATTCGGGTTGGGACTACCGGGGATTATATTCCCATGTCCTACCTTAATCCCGCCACCAATAAATACGAGGGGATAGACGCGGAGCTTTCAAAGATAATCGCAGATTCCTTGGGAGTGCGGCTTATTTATGTGCATACCACTTGGCCGACTTTACATAACGACTTAAAGAACGATAAGTTTGATATTGCCCTTTGCGGAATATCCAGAAATTACGCAAGGGCGAGGGATATGGCGATGTCCGACGCGTATGGCGAAGGTGTTTTCGGCAAGACTATTCTTTGCAGAAAAGCCGACGCGAAAAAGTTTATGAGTTTGGAGGATATAGATAAGCCCAATGTGCGCGTTATGATAAATCCGGGCGGTACCAATGAGAAATTTGCTCACGCTAATCTAAAAAAAGCGCAAATTATCGTATATCCGGAAAACGCAGCTATACCCGGCATGATTTCAAACGGCAGGGCGGATATTATGATAACCGAAACCGTTGAGGCGGCAAGGTACATAGAAATTGACAGCAATTTGGCCGCGCCGCTAATATCTAAGCCATTTACCCGTCATTCATGCGGCGTTTTAATGCAAAAGGGAGATCAGGAGTTTTTAAATTATATTAACTTTGTGATTGCGGAAATAAAAATGGACGGGACATTGAAGCGACTTGAGGAAAAGTATTTGAAAGTGAAATAAAAAACTCACCGCCCTTCGGGCATCTCCCTCATAGAGGCGAGGCGCTCTAAGGACTGCTTTGAGCCTCCCCTGAAAGGGGAGGTGCCCGAAGGGCGGAAGGGTGGACTGTGAAGAGCACAAAAAGCGAGATAGCGCTCTTCGTGGTGAACCTCTCCACCGCTTCGCGGTCCCCCTCCCCTTTCAGGGGAGGCGCTCTGATTGTAACTTTTGTTTATAAATCTAAGTGTTAGCCACATAAAAGTCCCCTTAGAAATGGGTTTTAACGCCATTTCTAAGGGGCAGCGGGGAGTTTCCGATTGGGCGAGGAGTTCCTATAAACAACAACACAAAGAAAAGGAGCAAATCTTTTGGGTAAACTTATTGTGATAGAAGGCTCGGACGGGTCGGGGAAAGCAACGCAGACGAAACTTTTAGCGAAGAAGTTAAGAGATGAAGGGCACTTTATAAAGGAACTCTCGTTTCCCGATTATGAGAGCGAAGGCTCGGCTTTGGTGAAGATGTATTTAAGGGGTGAATTCGGAAAAAAAGCTGCGGATGTTTCGCCATACGCAGCTTCTTTGTTTTATGCGGTTGATAGGTTCGCTTCGTACAAGATGAAGTGGATGAACGACTATGAAGCGGGCGTTGTGCTGATTTCAGACAGATACGTTGCCAGCAACTTTGTTCATCAGGGAGTAAAACTTGATAAAAATGAGAGAAGCGACTTTATAAAGTGGCTTTGCGATTTGGAATACGAAAAATTAGGGTTGCCTAAGCCGGATTTGACTTGTTTTTTGGATATGCCGCCCAATATTTCCCTCTCGTTGGTGAAAGAGAGAGGCAGAGAAGATATACACGAAAAAGACGCGGGGTATTTAAGAAAAACCTATGAAGTCTATAAGGAAATAGCGACGGAATACGGGTGGGAGAAAATCGACTGCGCCGAAGGAAATTTGCCGAGACCCGTTGAAGATATAGCAAAAGAAGTGTATAATAGGGTAAAAGGAATTTTGCAAAAGAGGTGAGAAACATGGCTGAAGCGGTTAATTGGATGGAGCTTAGTTTAAAGGAAATGCAAGCGGGAATGCGTGAACTCAGGGAAAAGTTTGACAAATCCAACGAGCGTTTCGATGCGTATGTAAGACAAGCGGAGATTGAAAGGAGAGAACGCGATGCCAGATATGAGGCGAAATATGAATCCGACAGAAAAGAATTTAGGGAAATTAGAGAAGTTTAAGCAGAGACATCAGGACATATTCTTTGGCTGTTATAATAGGCTTTGCAGCTATGACTGTGGCGATTATAGCGGCTAATATAACGCTTTTTACGGTATTTCAAAAATGATTAAAGAAGTAATAGTAGTCGAAGGCAAGATGGATATAGTTGCGGTAAGCCGCGCGGTTGAGGCGGATTTTATCATAACCGACGGATTTCACCTCAGACCCAAAACATTGGACGCAATAGAGGCGGCGTACAAAAAGCGGGGGATTATCATACTCACGGATCCCGACCCTGCGGGGGAACGCATACGAAAGTACCTTGCAAAACGCTTCAAAAACGCAAAACACGCTTTTATCCCCATTGAAGAGGCTACCGCCGAGGGCGATATAGGCGTGGAGCAGGCAAGTCCCGCCGCGATACTTGCGGCGCTCTCTAAAGTGCGAACAAGTTCGATTGAGCCGTCGAATATATTTTCAAGCGCGGATATGGTGAAAAACGATTTGACAGGCTCTGATTTTGCAAGTAAGCGCCGCGCAAAGTTAGGCGAAATATTGGGGCTTGGAGCGGCGAACGCTAAGACTTTTTTGAAACGGTTGAACAATTATTCGGTAACGCGGGAAGAATTTGAAGAAGCGTTGAAAACAATTTAAACGGTTTGAATTGGGGTGAGGAAAAATGATTAACGATGAAATTAAAGGCATTGTCGAAAGAATCCGCGCGGCTATTTCCCCTAACAAAATTTATCTGTTTGGTTCTTTTGCCCGAGGCGACATGGGTAAATATAGCGACTATGATTTTTATGTGGTGGTGCCCAACGGCGCAGGTAATGTTCTAGATTTACGTCAAAAGGCGTATTGTTCGCTGTTAGGTATGAAACGCGCTCGCGGAGCCGATATTTTAGTGGCTGATGAAGCAACGTTTACCAAACGCAAAACCGAGAGCACAATAGAACGAGAGGTTACAAACGAGGGCGTGTTGCTGTATGAATGCTGAAGAAACAGCACGCAAATGGTTCGATTACGCAAAAATGGATTGGCAAACAGCAAAGCATTTATATGATTCATTCTACCCAAAGCCGAGGGAAATAATCTGTTTTCACTGTCAACAAGCGATTGAAAAATTCTTGAAAGGTCTTTTTGTTTTATACGACAAACCTTTTTTTAAGGACTCATGATTTAGCTATATTGGTTGATTCGTTGCCGAATGAAGTGGAAATGCCGGAAAAGTTTAAAAAAACATGCGCCGAATTAACGGTTTTTGCGGTGGAAACTCGTTATCCAACGGAACTGGGTATTGAAGAATATAGGATGGATGCAACAATAAATGATACCGCGCGCGTATATGAGTGGTTAACGGATTATGTAGAAAGAATTTTGGACCAAAACGAAGAAGAATTTACTCCGATTTCAAAGTAGTTTTATGTTGATTGCCGACCCTGTTTGAAATATACGATTACTTTAAAAACTGAAAGGCATGAACCTTGTCATGGAAGAAAAATATAGAGATGTGCTAAAAGTGCCGGTGGCAAAGAGAACGCGGGAGATTTTGCGGGCGTTTAAACTTCGCGCAAGCCACCGGCTGGGACAGAATTTTCTGATAGATCAATCCGTGGTGGAAGACATTGTGGCAGCAGCGGAAATTGAGCCGGGTGAGAAAGTTTTGGAGATTGGTCCCGGGATTGGCTCCTTAACATCCGGTCTTTTGGAAGCAGGGGCGAAAGTCACCGCTGTGGAGCTTGACAAAAAGCTGCCCGCCGTGCTTAGCGAAACTCTTAGGGGATATGATGATTTTACCCTTGTGAGCGGGGATATTTTAAAGGTCGATTTAGACGAGATAATGGGGAATGGAAGCTATAAGGTTGTGGCAAACCTTCCCTATTACATCACCACCCCGATTTTGTTGACCCTTTTGGAACGCGCCCTTCCCATAACAAAGATCGTCACCATGATTCAAAAAGAAGTCGCGGAGCGTATTGTAGCGAAGCCCGGCGGCAAAGATTACGGCGCGGTGACGCTCGCTTTTAATTACTACACTACCGCGAAAATTTACAGGGAAGTCGCGCCGTCCTCGTTTTATCCCGCGCCGGAGGTGACAAGCGCAGTGCTTGTGGCGAACGTTTTGGATAATCCGTCAGTCAAAGTGAAAGACGAAAAACTGTTGTTTAAGCTGATTAGAGGCGCGTTTAACCAGAGGCGAAAGACACTCTTAAACGCCTTGAAAGGCGCGGGATTTCCCAAAGACGAAACAACTTCTGCGCTTCAAAGGGCGGAGATAGACGCAAATCGCAGAGGTGAAACCTTGTCACTTTTTGAGTTTGCAAGGTTGGCGGATTTACTTTAATCCTCGCTCAAAAACTCCTCCACAGCGGAGGAGCATACGTCCATGGAAAAACCGTGCCTATATAAATAAGCTTTCATCTTTATGGGTTCAGCCGTCTTTTTGTATTTTAACCGCAACGATTTTAAGGCTGCGGCGATTTCCCTAGTATCTCTGTCTTTAGCATCGGGGATTGCCGCATTGATGTCCTCCCTCGTAAATCCGCGCCGCATAAGCTTTAGGACAATCTCCCTTACCGAACTCTTGCTCTCATTATACAGGAATTCAAATTGACGACGAGCCGCCGCCTTGTCGTTAAGATAGTTCATCTCTTTCAACTTGGCGACGGCTCCCGTTATATCTCTTTCGTCAAACGCTTTGCGTTTTAGTTTATCTATTAAGTTCGCTTCGCTTGTCTCGCGACGCGCAATAATATCTACGGCTGTCATTAACGCCGTTTTTTTTTGTTTGGGCACTATTCCTCTTCCTTCATATTCTTTTCAAGTTCATCCTCTTTGCGCTTTTCTTCCGCTATGTCGCCCTCTTCCATCTCGCCAATCGACGCTACCGCCTTGCCGGACATAATTTCGGCGCGAATTTTTTCCTCGATTTCCTTTAAAATATCGGGATTTTTCTCCAACATTGCTTTGGCGTTCTCCTTGCCCTGACCTAAACGATCGCTACCGTAGGAGAACCACGCGCCGCTCTTGTTTATGATGTCAAGGTTCACGCCCATGTCGATAATAGCGCCTATTTTGGAAACGCCTTCGCCGTATATTATATCGAATTCCGCCAGTTTAAAAGGCGGCGCAACTTTGTTCTTGACAACTTTCACCTTCGCCCTCGAGCCTATTATCTCCGTGCCGTTCTTTATTGGCTCGCCTTTGCGCACGTCTATTCTTAAAGACGAATAGAATTTCAAAGCGCGACCGCCCGTGGTGACTTCGGGAGTACCGAACATTATTCCGACTTTTTCGCGAATTTGGTTTATAAAGACAACAATGGTGCGGGATTTACTCACAATGGCGGTAAGTTTTCTCATGGCTTGACTCATTAGCCTCGCGTGCAGTCCCATGTGGCTGTCGCCCATCTCGCCTTCTATTTCGGCTTTTGGCACCAAAGCCGCCACCGAATCAATCACGATAACGTCAAGCGCGCCGCTTCTTATAAGGGCTTCGGTGATGTCTAACGCCTGTTCGCCGGTATCCGGCTGAGATACCAAGAGTTCTTCTATATCAACGCCCAATTTTTTCGCATAATACGGATCAAGTGCGTGTTCCGCGTCGATAAACGCAGCCATACCGCCTTGACGTTGGGCTTCGGCTATCATGTGAAGCGCAACCGTGGTCTTTCCCGAAGATTCGGGACCGAAGAGTTCTATCATGCGACCCCTTGGCATTCCTCCGACGCCTAAGGCGAGGTCAAGGGGAAGTATGCCGGTTGATATGGTCTCCACGTTCATGGTGTCCGCCGCATCTCCCAGTCGCATTATGGCGCCTTTGCCGTGATCTTTCTCAATTTGTTTTAAGGCTTGCTTTAAAGCCTCTTTTTTGTCTATCGCCTTAGTCGGTTTGGGATCTTCGACTTTATCCGCTTTTTTATCTTTTTTATCCTTCTTCTTATCTCCCTTTTCCACTGTTTCGACTTTTTCTTCGGTATCCTTTTTAGCCATCAAGTTTTCTCCTTTTCATAACCTCATACATCAAAATCGCCGCCGCAACGGAGGCGTTCAGCGAATTTATCTTGCCCATCATGGGAATTTTTACCGTCATGTCAAGTTTTTCTCTTAACAATCGGCTGATACCTTTACCCTCGCTGCCGATTACGAGCACCGTAGGCAAAGTAAAATCAACCGTTTGGGTATCTTCCCCCGCCATATCCGCGCCAACAGCCCAAAAACCATTCTTTTTCAAGTTCTCCAAAGTCTGGACGGCGTTGCCAATCTTAGCCACAGGCACATATTCGATAGCGCCGGCGGAAGTTTTCGCCACGGTCTCGTTCAAGGGAACGGAGCGCCTTTTGGGAAGCAGCACGCCATGCGCGCCGAAAGCTTCGGCGGAACGTATAATCGCGCCTAAATTTCTGGGGTCGGTTATCTCGTCCAATAAAAGCAAAAAAGGCGCTTCGTTCTTCGCCTTTGCTTTTGCCAAAATATCTTCAACAGTCGCGTAAGGCACGGGCGTTACGAAAGCCACAATCCCCTGATGGTTTTTTGCAAGCTTGTTCAGCCGTTCCCTTGGCATTCTGTCAATCTCAACGTCTTTTTCCTTAGCCAAGTTCATGACTTCCTTAGCGCCGCCTCCGACGTTGCCTAAAGCGATAACAATGCGATGAATTCCTCTACCGTTCTTTAAAGCCTCAATCACCGCATTCTTTCCGCATATAATATCCTTTTTTACTGAAATTTCACTCAAAAGACTCTGCCTTTCTCGGGGCTTCGCCCCTATCAATTCCCGAGTAATTTTCACACAAACGCTATCACAAACGCGCCCACAAATAAGAATATACTTAATATATACATAACTCTCGAAACAAATTCGTTTTTTGGAGGAGCGAGCAAATTTGCAAAAACCCTCGCTTCAAACACAAGAAACGCCGCGCCTACATAAGCTATAGGCACATCTGCCGTGAATATCCCGTAAAATAGTATTATGAGGGCTGCTATTGAGCTAAAAATTCGTCTTCTCGCAAAAATACGTTTTCTTATCCCACGAACAGACGCGGGGTCTACCGTTTCTTCCTTTTCAAAAGCTCGTTTTGGCCTGTTAGCTTCTTCTTCGGCTTCCAAAAGTTCTTCATATATTTCTTTATGACCCTTGAACCATTTATAACGCATAAATTCCTCGCAAAAAATTTTCTTAGCGACATAAAAAATCCTTTATAACAAAGGGTTTTCATGATATAATTGTATGAAACAAAAAACATGGAAAGGAGCGATAAAAATGACAACGACAGTAGGAGAACCCATCAATTGGGCGGAAAAATACATAGAGCGATTAGCTAAAGATATGGAAGAAATAAGGGGCATGGAATCTAGACTTACTAATAAGATAGAGGCGTTTAATCAAGATCTTACGGCAAAAATAAACGCCGTTGATTTGCGCCTTACCGAAAGAATCGACTCAAAAATCGACTCAACCAACAAACAAATCCAAAACCTAGTCATAGCCACAGTAATCGGCATAGGCGCGATGACCATCGCCATCGCGATAGCTTTATTGCTTCGCTGAGTATAAGACGGCTTCGACTCTACTCCCTGCCGCTTCGACTCTCCCACCGCCGCTTCGCGGCGACTCCCTCTGAGAGGGAGTCTTTTATTGCCCTCCTCTCAGGAGGGCTTTTTTGCGCCTCAATTCTTCTTTTTAAACTCAGCCATAAATGACGCAAGTTTTTCCGCGCCTTCAATCGGCATGGCGTTGTAAATGGAAGCGCGCATACCGCCTACCGAGCGATGACCCTTTACGCCGGAAAGCCCTTCTTCCAAAGCTTCCGCGACGAATTTTTTCTCCAAATCTTCGGAGGGAAGACGGAAGGTGACGTTCATAAGGGAACGGCTGTCTTTGTCGGCGTGACCTTTGTAGAAGCCGCCCGAGGAGTCGATTGCGTCGTAGAGGATTTTCGCCTTTTCGCGGTTGCGTTTTTCCATAGCTGCAAGACCGCCGTTGTCTTTAATCCATGCGGCGACTTTTCCCACCATATAAATGCAGAACGCAGGAGGCGTGTTGTAGAGCGAATCCTTTTTGAAGAATGTTTCGTAACGAAGCATTGTGGGAAGGGATTTCGGGCTCTTTTCGACGAGGGATTTTTTCGCAACGACAAGCACCACGCCGGCAGGTCCAAGGTTCTTTTGAACGCCTGCGTAAATAAAATCGAACTTTTTAAAATCTATCGGTCTTGAGAGCATATCGCTGGACATATCCGCAAAAAGCGGAACGCCGTTTGTTTCGGGGATATAGTGAAATTCCGTGCCGTAAATTGTGTTGTTATAGCAAAGGTGAAGATAAGCCGCGTTCGGGTTTATCTTTAACTCGTCTTGAGTGGGGATATGCTTAAAGTTTACGTCCTTAGAAGACGCCGCAACTTCGCCGACCCCTAAAATCTCCGCTTCCTGATAAGCTTTAGTCGCAAAACTGCCGGAGAGCACATAATTTCCGGGCTTCTCTTTTGTGGCGAAATTCATGGGGATCATGGCGAACTGCTGACTTGCGCCGCCTTGACAGAAAAGAACTTCGTAATCGTCGCCCAAACCCATTAATTCCTTAACGTCCGCCTTGGCTTTTTGATGTACTTCGTCATAAGCTTTTGCCCTGTGGCTGATCTCAAGAATGCTCATACCGCTGCCGGCAAAATTCAAAAATTCCTTCTGCGCTTCCTCCAATACGGGAAGGGGAAGGGTAGCGGGACCCGGGTTAAAATTGTAAATTCTATCTTTAAACAATGCAATTCCTCCCATCAGTAAACGACGAAAATGCTGCGCTTGATTTGGCTTCCTCGCCATTCGGGCTGAAAAGTCGAACACAAAATATATCGTCGTTGATTATAAAAAAGATTTTATGCTCACTATATAAGCTTTTAAAGGGATTGTCAATATTTGATTGAAATTATTGTAACAAAAAAATTTTTTGTATTCACAATTCATCGTTGAAATTTAATAAAAAAAGTGATATAGTAAAGAATATTTTTCTCCTATTTCTGTAAGCGAGAGAAAAAGCCTATATCGCGTGAGTGGGGCGGAGTAAGGCGATATTCCCCATTCATAGGAAGTGTACGCTGTTTAGGTCGGTCGCGCTCCTTAAACTATCGGCGAGGATTGAAAGAAATAAGTTAGGGGGATAACCCTTGAGTAAGCATATTTTATCCGTGCTTGTGGAGAACCAGCCCGGCGTTCTGGTCAGAATCGCCAGTATGTTCTCCAGGCGCGAGTTCAATATTGACAGCCTGTCCGTCGGCGTTACCGAAGCTCCGGAATTCAGCCGCATTACCGTGGTCGTCCACGGGGACGAAAACTTAATCGAACAGATGGTGAAACAACTCTTGAAAATGCCCGTGGTAAAAGGGGTGCAGCGCTTAGGCGACGCGTCTTCCGTGTGCCGCGGCATGACAATGATTAAGGTTAAAGCGGACGATACCAACAGGCTTGACGTGTTAAAGATGGCGGAACTTTTCCGCGCCCATGTGGTGGACGTTCGTCCGAACGCGCTTATCTTTGAGATAACCGGCGACGACGATAAAGTTACCGCATTTTTGCAGCTTATTGCGCCTTACGGCGTTATGGAAGTTATCCGCACCGGCCTTATCGCCTTGGAACGCGGAGAACATACAATATATGAACATTGTGAGGAGAGAGAATACTATGGCAAAAACTTATTATGACCAGGACGTGAACTGGGAGATAATGAACGGCAAAACCGTCGCCGTCATAGGTTACGGCAGCCAGGGTCACGCCCACGCTCTTAACTTAAAGGAAAGCGGCGTAAACGTGGTCGTCGGTCTTTACGAAGGCAGCAAATCCAAAGCCGCCGCCGAGAGCCACGGACTTAAAGTCATGAACG
>JAFXOC010000162.1 GCA_017529085.1 Selenomonadaceae bacterium
AAGCGGGGGGATAAATTACGCTTTGAACCGCAAGAATAACGGCGAAAACCACTCCTATAACAAGCGGGATATAGAATTTATTTTTAAACGTTGCGATATAATCGGATAGCATTTTAGTTCCTCCCAGTCTGTTTATAACACATCAAGTTTAATTTCAACCAATTCCATGATTTTGTCCTTATTCCAAAAATCATTTTCCCAGTAAAAATACTTATCTTTTCGTTTTTTAAAAATACGAAACGGTTTATCGGTATTGTCATAAATGTGCATAACGTCACATGCTCCCACTAATTCAGGAATAAGGCGCAGAGCCTTTTCATAGCGAGAATAAATTTTATCGCGAGGAACATCATGTCCTCCGTTTGCGACCCTAGATTTTATTCGCATAACGTTGACGAACGGATTCGCCGTAAGCGCATAAATACAGCGGATAAAAAAACCAATTTTTTTCGCCCGCTGCAAAAGGTTTAAATTTCTATCGGTAGATAGCACGGTTTCAAATGTAAACCCTTGCTTGGACTCAAGCAGTTTTTCCCTCAACAATTCGGCTTTTTGAGCGGCTTCCATATTGGAACAACATTCGGCTCGTTTGATATCGTCCGCATTTATATAGGGTTCTACAATTTTGGCAAGCTTGACTAATGTGGATTTGCCGCTTCCGTTGGGACCGGCAAAAACAATAATTTCCGGCAACAGTAAATCTTCAGATTTCATATTCTCGTCTTCCGTCTGCATATTCAATATAAGGCGCACGTCTATTCATATCGTATCCTGCAATAGGAACGCCTTTGATTTTTTTTGCTTCGTTTTCAAGTCTTACCGCTTCGATAAATCTATATGTCAATTCATCGTCGCTTATTCCGCACATAGAATCCAGCTCGTTCATTTTAGTTCCTCCCTATCTCTTAACTTTCGCAAAAAACACGGGGCTTTTCTTCCTTATGTACGATACAAGTTTCGACAACATTAACGGCGCAAGCTTAAATCCGCCGATAAGCAATCTCCTTTTTAAAGTTTCTTTTGAAAAATCTGTTTGTAAAAATCCTTTATAAAGTTCACTCGTTTTTATTTGGTTTATCAATTCTTCTCGTGTACTTTCGTTTTCTCTTTCTAAAGCAGATAAAATAATTCTGAAATACTGCCAGTAAATTTTTGGCAAAAGTTCCTTTGGCGGGTTTCCCTCAAAAGCTCCCAAAAAGGATTCTATCTTTACGATATGATGCTTTAAATAATCCTTATTCGCCGAGGTGGAGAGACTCCCCGCCCTCTTTTGGTAGTGGCAAAACGCCTTGTCGACGGTTATCATCACATTCGCCGTTTTAAAAAACGCTATATTAAATAGGAAGTCTTCGTTCATTTTATAATGTTCGTTGAAAATTACATTATGCTCCCGTATTATCTTCATGCGGTACACGCCGTTCCACGGGTAGCCGAAAAGGGGGGTTTCTTCCATCAGCACCGCCGCGGAAAAAATCTCCCTTTTGCTTATATATTTGCCTTTCTCCGGCAAACATACCTTTCTGTATACAACATTGTCGTTTTCGACGTATTCTTCTATCCCGCCGAATTTTACGCCGTCCGCATCGGGATTATCCTTGATTATCTCATAAGCCGAGGCAAGAAAATCAGCGTCCATGAAATCGTCCGAATCCAAAAAAACCGCAAATTCGCCCTTAGCCTCTTTCAGCGCAACATTTCTTGCAGCTCCCGCCCCTTTATTCTCCGTGGGATAAATTCCCTTCACCCTGCCATCCTTCGCCTCAAAATCCCGTATAATCTCTCGGCTCTTATCCACAGACGAATCGTCCACAATCAACAGCTCGAAATCCTCAAAACTCTGGCGAAGCATGGACTCAATCGCCCGTACAATATATTTTTCCGAATTAAACGAAGGCATTACGCAGGAAAAAAACGGCGGTTTCTCCACGTCAGTCCCTCCTGCCCCTTATCTTCCTCAACAAAAAGCTTGCGCCCTTCTTAATCCAGTTCTGCCGCTCCAAAAAACTCACGTTCTTCTCAGCCACGGGCACATCTTCGGCTATCAGCCACACGTCTAAGAGTCTTTCAGCCAAAAAGCCGAAAATCCTCGCTTCATACACGCTGTACCCCGTTATATCCACACGTTTTTCCACTTCAAACAGCGCGTCGAACATAAACTCCATGTACCGCTCGAAGTAATCCCGCCGCATCACGAACATATTAAAAAGATGCGCCCAAGTCCTACCCATCACCTTTTCATAAGCGTCCAAATAATGAGGATACTTCTCCTTCAGCACTTCTTCAAGCGCGTCCAAGCCCTCTCTATGATGGGCGTGGTAATAGTGGCTCCTGTTGGTCTCGATAAAATGCCGCCGTTTCTTTGGCACAACAACCGGGTGTTTAGCCAAAATCTTTTCCCACTCTTTACCGGTCAGCACGGCTTCTTTCCTATGGTCAAGCGTAAAAGCCTCCCTACGGGTAAAATACCGCCTATAATGGCAAAGCCCGATATAATCCGCATCTATATGTTTCCACGCCCAATAAAGCGCGGTCAATTCGCAAAAATTCGGATTCTTGGCGCTGATATTATCCCCTTCGTCGTCCCGATGCACCCCGAAAGGTTCTTTCCCCAACGCTCCGACCTGCAACGGAAAATAACACTCGTCCTTAGGCAACCAATAAGCCTTATGCAGCGCCACCACAATTTTAATCTTCATGTTTTACTCCTTGGGGCTTCGCCCCAAACCCAACAAGGGGCGCTGCCCCTTGACCCCGCCAAAGGACTTTCGTCCTCTGGACTCCTATTTTATGAGTGTTGACAATAAGGATAATTTTTATATTCATATCAAAATTTTCTTTTATCTGTAAGTTTTTTTATGTATAATAAAAACACGCGCAAGCAAAGAAACGAACACACCAAACTAAGAAGGAGCTCAAAATGAACCTGTTAGAAACCACACTGTCAAGTTTCCTATTATTCTTACTTGTCCCTGCCTACGCCGCAATATTTCGTCTTATCTTTATATTATTCTATGGAAAAAAGAAAAATCCTACAGGGGAGATAAAAAAATGGCGCGAATGTTTCCGCTACGGTTTTTGGTGGGGCATGGACGTTCACGCATATCTCTTTCTCTGGCTTTTTATTATTTCGTTAGGCTTCTATATAGCTTCTTTCATCATTACTGGAATAAATTTAACCAACGTATTAAATACTACACTCATAACTGTAACTCTTGCGTTTATTGTCATACTTTATACCGCGTTTCTTGGGAAAATGATTTTTTATTTTCATTTTCACGATATTTATAATCCGACGATTTGGTTGGGCGGCAATGCGGACAAAAAGAACCTGGCGGACATCTTTTTTCGTCAAAACCACGGCACATGGCTACTCCTATCCTATGTTCCGATTTTACTTGTTTCGTATTTAATAGGAAACTCAATCCTAGTAAATGTTCATTTAAATTTAAATATTAATCCGATATTGATAACTCTCGCCGCAGTCGCTACATTTTATTTTTTTCGTTTCGGCGGAACGTTTCTGCACAGGAATAAGCCGGAATGGGACGAAGTGCCGTCTGTGGTAAAGGATGATCCCTTTATGGCAAAGGCTACCATTGACGATTTGGTGAATTTAAAGCTGTTGTTAAAAAGAAGGTTGCCGGAAGAGTTGAAACACACGGACGAAGAATCGGCAAATATTATAACGACTATTTTTTCATCCATACACTCATTTAAAAATGATCTTCCCCCATACCCTACATCTGAGAAGACTCTCCCCCCCTACCCCCCCTCTAAGAGGGGGGCAGAGGAACATCCTTCTTCGAGTGATGGTGAAGAAAGCCCTCCTCTTAGAGGAGGGACAGCCGCGAAGCGGCAGGGAGGAGTTGCCAACGAAAGCTTCGCCGAAAACTTAAAACTTTCCGCAAAAACTTTCGTCGGCGGCAATCCACTTACGATTTTCAAGAGAACTGCAAAAGGTTCTCCGATAAAACCGCCGCAAAATATATTTTTGATAATAGCAGAAAGCTACGGGGAAGCTCCTCTTGACTATATTTACTCCAATCTCAACATGGCGCCTTACGGGAAAAAACTTCGCGCCGAAAAACATTCCGTATCTTTTAAACACACCCTCCCGGGAGGCTTGATTTCTCAAACTTCCCTCGTATCGCTAATGAGCGGAATTTTTGACTGCCGCATGGAGCTTAACGAAAAGAAGGCTTTTTGGGAAAAGGCGGCTATAACTTCCCTCGCTCTGCAACTTCAAAAATTTAATATCGTAACGAATTTCTTTTACGGCGGCTCCTTAAGTTGGGGTTCCTTAATGCACTATCTTCCCGCCTGCGGCGTAACGAACGTTTACGACGGCATAAAAATTTCCCCCGAAAACGCAGGGCGCACTTGGCTTGGAGTGTACGACCACATCTTTTTGGAATCCGCCGCAAGCGTTATCGAAAACTTTAAATCAGCTTCGCCGACGTTACATATTTTATATACTACGTCAAATCACGGTCCGTACCGACTGCCTCTTGAAGATTACGGCTTCGACAAAGCAAAAGTTTTCGGAAATATTCCGAAAGAACTTTACGACGACGCGGCGGAAATTCGCAAAATGGGCGCGTTCTGGTACCAAGACAAAGCCGTTTTTGAATTTATCGAGAGAATGAGAAATTTAGACCCTAACGCTATGTTTATTGTAACGGGCGATCACACGGTAGGACTCATTCCGTACGGAAAAGGCGTGGCGCGCGCCGAACCGACTTTACGCGAACGCTTGATGACCTCGCTCCTCCTCATGCATCCCGAGCTTGACAACTCCATGTTCCCCAACAAAATAGCGACCCACATGAATTTACAATCAACCCTGCTTGAAATCTTAGCACCCAAAGGCGGCGAATATTTTTCAATCTATCCCTCATTATTCGAGCCGCTACCCGCAATCGTCACGCCCTTTGCGGCGCTCACAAACGACGAAGTCGCTCACTACGCGGAAAACAGGGTGGAAGAATTGACCGACGGGACAAGCGCCGCGTTCCCAGCGCAAAAAAAAGGCGGCGTCTTTACAAACGAAAGAGCCGCCTTAACGGAGCTTACATATATGACAATGCGCCATGAGGAGTTTATGGTGTAAACGGGGTGATATTTTCTTTCACGGTCGTTTCATAAATTTTTTTTCAAAGAAGTTTCCTTTTCGCAAAACAAAGCTGAATTTTTTAAAAGAAATTTTAATATTGAAAATATCCCTTCAAAACCCACATTTAGTCGAGTTCTTTCTCTTGTGGACGGTCAAAAAGTTGCCGAAACTATTATGGCTATAATGCAAGATAAATTTAGCCTCCAAAGCGATGTAATAACAATCGACGGAAAGGCTATAAGAAGCACATCGGATACCAATAAAAAACATTCGGCTCTACAAATCATTACTGCCTACTTAACGGAGAGCGGAGTTGTTCTAAGTCAGAAGAAAATTAACAAAAAAACGAATGAAATACCTGTGTTACAAGAAATGTTGCCGTATCTTAACATCAAAGGCAAGACAATAACTGCCGATGCAATGCACTGCCAACGAGAAACCTGTGAACGCATAATTTCTCAAAAAGGAGATTATGTTATTATTGAGGAAATACGCATTTCAATTACACAAAAATTATATTGCAACTAAAGGAAAAAAGCGCTCCGTGAAATCACATCTTTTTGAATGTTTGTTGAATGAAAATCTACTTTTAGACATCATATCATTTGTATGATATATTTACAGAAGGTATATTATTTATCCTATTGACAAGTAGTGTGTTTAGGTTTGCCTTTTTTATAAAACCCATAACCTTGCAATTACTTTGAATTTGTTTAAAATTTTTATGAATTTTTATGAAACGGCCGTGATGGGTATTGACAGATGGGAAAAACATATTATAATCATACTTATACTGAGATGGTGTTATGTTTAACTTGTACGGATATTCTATAGTGAACGACAAAATAAAATTAACTTTACCTAATTTTTAAAGGTCTAACGATTTTCAAGACTTTAAGCAAAAGTCAAAATATTTTGTCTGTGTCGTTTACTATAATAAGTCGTATAAGGATAGTTTTGGTTTGCTATGTATGTGAGGTGTGGTATGGCTTCTGTTTTTACAATATTAAGTGAAGGATACGAATTCGAATATAAGTCGTATCTTAAAGGTAGACTTATTTCACCAGAAGATATAGATGACATCACCCACTGGTGCGATATATTATCCGAAATGCAGGAACTGAACCTCGCTTATGGGGATCCCTACAATATGGAAAAATTTAAAAGCGGAAATGATCCGTTGCAAATACCTGCCGAAGGGTCTATTTTGTGGAGACCTGGAAAATCAGTTCTGAAAAACCTTCCCTTCGATGGAAACAATGATAAGTGGTGGAGTAATAATTGTTCTATATTGTCAAGAGCTTGGCAATCGTATATGTTGAAACTAAACGATGAAGAATGGAAAGTATTTGTTGAAAAATTTCCAAAAGATGTAGATGTGCTAAAATCTAATCATTTTTTAGTGATAGATTCAACATTTGGAGAATAATTGTTGTATCGTTGTATAGCGAACGACAATAAATTTTGTATTTTTGTCGTTCACTATAGTTTAATTTCATCAAATTTTTATATGGAGGTAAAATATGAAACGGACGATAATGTGTTTTCTTTTGATGTTGTTTTGTTTAGGGTTGCCGTGTGTTTCTGAAGCTGTTGGTCATTATGAATATGTGTGTAAGGCTATTGATGTAAACAAAGAGATGGTTAGACTCTCTATTGATACTGATGTGATTGCTATGAAAGTAAAAGATCGTGACACTGATGCCGTAATTGGTGTTTTAGTCCATGTAGAGTATATAAATTCTAATAAATTAGCGTATAATTATAACTTATCGTATCATATAGACAAAAAAGGACGGATGGTTGCGATGAATGATGCTTTTAATCATTCGATAGATCCATACTCTAAGGCTATTGATTCGTCATATAGTACCATAGCCGAAGCAGTGTATGCGAAAGCACATAAATACATTAGATGGCGAAATTAGAATTTTTACTTGAATTTTTTGCTAAAACTGATATTATGGTTAAGGTGACAAAACTAAAAAAACTGAAATTTTCGCCTCAAACGACCTCTGCAACCCGCATATTTTCTTTATAAAATTATGGTAAAATTTGCGGTTTGCGGGTTTTGACACTCTAACCATATTATAAACGTAAAAGAAGTCCCGCTTGGGGAGCGAGACTTCGGGCGGTTCTACGAGACCTGCCCCCTAAAGATGTACTTTATAGGTTTGAGCCGTCGTGTTTTCAGCTCAGCGACGGCTCTTTCAGTTTTTTACCGAGATAATGATTGTTATGCAAATTAACGTAACCGTTAATAAATACATGAAATCGTATCTGTTCATAACTTCACCCCCTTTCGGGGGCGTTAGACCTCGCTCAAGCAAACCGCTTGAACGCATTTTGTCATAAATTTTTCATTATTGCAACCTCGAATTTGTCGCGGTTGCTTTTTTATTCTCAAAATCTTGCGGCTTGATTTTTCCCGCAAACGCCTCGCACATATTTTCAATAACCTCATACCTTATCAAAGTTTTTCTCCAATCGACGGGTATATTGTCTAAGCCGTAATATTTTTATAAAACGACCGCAAAAAAAATCCCCCGCTTATTACAGACTGTAGACAAATCAATAAAAAATGTGCTCTTCATGGCTCTCCTTCCACCGCTTCGCGGTCCCCCTCCCTCTAAGAGGGAGGCTCTACAATCTCTGCTTTTGAGTCAAAAGTTTAAATTTCTTCTAAAAAGCCCCCCTCCTAGAGGGGGGTAGGGGGGAGATTCCGTGAATAGTAACCCCTTTTTACTTACGGATAAAAAATTTCTTGTTTTAGCTTATTTACAATTATTTATGTTTGTTGTATAATAATTCACAAATCTTTTTTTATAGTAAACGACAAAAATCTTTTACTTATCTTTGTTTCCACGCACAAAGGGCGGAGAAGCAAAATACAAAATTTATTGTCGCTCGCTATAGATTTGGTGTATGATTTTTTTATTTATTATGAGGGGAGTAATAAGATCTATGGGAAAAAAGATGAAAACTATGGACGGCAACGCCGCCGCCGCGTATGTTTCCTATGCTTTTACGGATGTAGCGGCCATTTACCCGATAACGCCTTCTTCTCCTATGGCGGAGAACGTTGACGAGATGGCGGCTAAAGGTCAAAAGAATTTATTCGGACAGAAAGTTCGCTTAACGGAAATGCAATCCGAAGCGGGCGCGGCGGGCGCTGTGCACGGTTCGTTGCAGGCGGGCGCTTTGACGACGACTTATACCGCGTCGCAAGGTTTCCTTCTCATGATTCCTAACCTTTACAAGGTATCGGGCGAATTACTCCCCGGCGTTTTCCATGTCAGCGCGCGCGCGCTTGCTACCAACAACCTGAACATCTTCGGCGATCATCAGGACGTTATGGCGGGTCGTCAGTGCGGTTGCGCCATGCTCTGCGAAGCCAGCGTTCAGGAAGTTATGGACTTGGCGGCTGTCGCTCACTTGGTCGCTATTAAGGGTCGTATTCCTTTCATCAACTTCTTTGACGGTTTCCGCACTTCCCACGAAATTCAGAAGATCGAAGTCGTTGATTATGCGGATCTCGCAAAAATTTTGGATTGGGATGCCGTTAAAGAGTTCCGTCGTCGCGCTCTTAACCCCGATCATCCCGTTATCCGCGGCACCGCGCAGAACCCCGACATCTACTTCCAGAGCCGCGAAATTTCCAATAAATATTACAACGCCATTCCCGATCTCGTTGAAGAAGCTATGGCTCAGATGGCGAAAATCACCGGTCGCGAGCATCATCTCTTTGACTACTACGGCGCAAAAGACGCAGAGCGCATCATAATCGCTATGGGTTCCGTATGCCAGGCGACTATGGAAGCCGTTGATTACTTGAATAAGAAGGGCGAAAAGACCGGCGTACTCTCCGTACATCTCTATCGTCCGTTCTCCGTAAAACATTTCTTGGGCGCTATCCCCAAAACCGTCAAGAAGATTGCGGTATTAGATCGCACGAAAGAGCCGGCCGCATTGGGCGAACCTCTCTACTTAGACGTTAAAGCCGCAATTTATGACAGCGACATCAAACCCATCATCGTTGGCGGTCGCTTCGGCTTAGGCGGTAAGGACACCACTCCCGATCAGATTTTGGGCGTGTTTGAAGAACTTAAGAAAGACGCTCCCAAAGACGGCTTCACCATCGGCATTGTGGACGACGTTACCAACACTTCCCTTGAGCTTGATCCCGAGGAAGTCAACCTCACTCCCGAAGGCACCACCGCTTGCAAGTTCTGGGGCCTCGGTTCCGACGGTACGGTCGGCGCGAACAAGAGCGCCATCAAGATTATCGGCGACAACACCGATATGTACGCTCAGGCTTATTTCGCTTATGACTCCAAGAAGTCCGGCGGTATCACCATGAGCCATTTGCGTTTCGGCAAGACTCCGATTATCAGCCCGTACCTCATCAACAACGCAGACTTCATCTCCTGCTCGCAGCAGTCCTATGTATATAAATATGACCTCCTTGCAGGTTTAAAGAAGGGCGGCAAGTTCCTTCTCAACACCACTTGGAGCGATGAAGAACTTTCGAAGCACCTTCCCGCTTCCATGAAACGCTATATTGCGGAGAACAACATCGAGTTCTACACCGTAAACGCGGTTCAGATTGCGAAGGAATTGGGCCTCGGCGGCCGCTTCAACATGGTTATGCAGTCCGCATTCTTCAAACTTGCGAACATCATTCCTCTTGACAAAGCCGTTGGCTACTTGAAAGACTCCATCGTAAAATCCTACGGCAAGAAGGGTCAGAACATCGTCGACATGAACAACGGCGCTGTTGACAAGGGCATTGAAAACCTCCACAAAGTCGAAGTTCCCGCCGACTGGAAGAACGCTCAGGACGCGAACGAAGCCAAGAAGGAAGTTCCTGCATTCATCAGCGAGATTCAGGACGTTATGAACCGTCAGGAAGGCGAGAAACTCCCCGTTTCCAAGATCAAGGAAATGGAAGACGGCACATTCCCCGTTGGCGGCGCGGCTTACGAGAAACGCGGCACGGCTATCAACGTTCCCGAGTGGGATGCGGAGAAGTGCATAGCTTGCAACCAGTGTTCCTTCGTATGTCCTCATGCGGCGATTCGTCCTATCCTCGCAAACGATGCGGAAAAAGGCGCTGCGCCTGACGGCATGAAGTTTATCCAGCCCAAGACCACAAAGGGCATGAATTTCGCCGTCGCAGTATCTACCATGGACTGCCTTGGTTGCGGCAACTGCGCTCTTGTCTGCCCGAAACAGGCTCTCACCATGAAGCCGCTTAACGACGAACAGAAAGCAAAGCAGGTATTCTTCGATTACGGCGTTGACACCAAGAAAGTTTCGCCCAAAGAGAATCCCATGGACAAAAAGACCATCATCGGCAGCCAGTTCGAGACTCCGCTCTTCGAGTTCTCCGGCGCTTGCGCAGGTTGCGGCGAGACTCCTTACGCAAAACTTCTCACCCAACTTTTCGGCGACCGCATGATGATTGCAAACGCTACGGGTTGCTCCTCCATTTGGGGCGGCAGTGCGCCGGCTATGCCTTACACCAAGAACCACAAGGGTTACGGTCCCGCGTGGGCTAACTCCCTCTTTGAGGACAACGCCGAATTTGGTCTCGGCATGGTAATGGGCGTGAAAGCCGTTCGCGAGAAACTCGCCGCTTCTATTCAGGAAGCGGTTGACGCGGGCAAAGGCTCCGGCGATTTGCAGGCGGCTATGAAAGATTGGCTCGAAAACAGAAACCTCGGCGCAGGCACCCGCGATCGCGCAGACAAGCTTTCCGCCGCTCTTGAGAAAGAGAAGGGTTCCGACGAACTCCTCAACAAGATTTATGAAGACAAAGACTACTTCGTCAAACGCTCCCAGTGGGTATTCGGCGGCGACGGTTGGGGTTACGATATCGGATTCGGCGGTCTGGACCACGTGCTGGCCAGCGGCGAGGATGTCAACGTCGTCGTCGTCGACACCGAGGTGTACTCCAACACCGGCGGACAGAGCTCGAAGGCCACCCCGGCCGGCGCTGTCGCCAAGTTCGCCACCAGCGGCAAGAAGAT
>JAFXOC010000163.1 GCA_017529085.1 Selenomonadaceae bacterium
CAACGTCTTTGAGATTGCGTGGTTGCCTGATGACACGATAGCCAAATTCAAGAGCGATTTTCGCTTCGTGGCGGATTATTACGTTCAAATGCGTAAAACAGGCAAATGGCAACCTATGCCCGGCAATGTAAAACACATCAAAGAATTGTTCGATTTATTTAATGCTGTAACAAAAGATAATCGTTTTATTCAAATGTATAAAAATTCGAAAGGAGTCGTGAATGATATGTCGTGCGTAGCATTGGATTATTTGAGAGAGGATTTGGCGAAAGAGCTCAAACCTCAATGGGAAAAAGAGCTCAAACCTCAATGGGAAAAGGAATTCAAACTTCAATGGGAAAAGGAATTCAAACCTCAATGGGAAAAGGAATTCAAACCTCAATGGGAAAAGGAATTCAAACCTCAATGGGAATCTCAAGGCGAAGATCGAGCCACGCTAAATTCTATTCGCAGTTTGATGCAAAAAGTAAAATGGACGGCTGAGCAAGCTATGGATGCGTTATCTATCCCTCAAGAAAACCGTAAACGTTATCTCGACAAAATCTAACTTCACCTCCCGCTTTTGCGGGAGGTTTTTTCTTGCGCCAACTAAAGTCCTAACCTTTCGACTTCAATAAGCCGCATTCTTCTAACAACGACCTCACCGCATCCACTATCTCGTCCGGTAAAATTTGCGTGATGCAATGTGGCTTCCCCACAACGCACTGCCTGCTACATCCATCCAAACCGCTCCTTGCCATGCACACCTTTGTCGGTACCCCAAACGCGCCGGTGAAATGATGACAACTTGTATCATTAAACTTTGCGTCAGGCAGTTCGCAGCTAATTTCCACCACCGGTTTGTTAAAAGCTGGCGCCATGTGCATTAGCCCCGTATCAGCCCCTAAATAAAAGTCGCATTTGTTGATGATCGCCATGGTTTGGGCAAGACTTGTTTTACCCGCTAAGTTCAGCACATAAGAAACTTGCCCTAATTTTTCGGCGGCGCCTACCGCGTCACTACCGCCTAAAAGAATAAAAATTAGTCCGGGATACGTTTGCGATAACTTTTGGAAAACAAGCCGAAACAAACGCGGCGGGTAGTTTTTATACGGCGCGGATCCCACCAACGCCACCGCCGCCAAAAGCTTATTAAACGACAAATTTTGCTTATTTATCCACGCCTCAGCCCAAACGTTCGCGTCGCTTGCAATCCAAGCCTCCATCTTTTCGTCGCTTATCTTTGCGCCCAGATTTTGCAAAAAGGTCAGCATATACTGCACATGGTGCGTATCTTTATCTATAACGTCCCAAAAACTGAAAAAGTCGCTGTAAAGATCATTATGTATACTGCTATATTCCGTTTCTTTCATATCCCAAGTCAGTCTGTGCGCGGCGCTTGAATATAACATCAACAGCATCTCTTCGACTGTATATTCGTTGGGATAAGAGCGCACTCTGGTCAATATTACGGTGCCGAATCCCTGTAAATATCGATTGGCAAAATCTTTTAAACGTTCGCAATCTGCCCAAGCGTCCACATCATAAAAGATCGCCTCGTCCACATAAGGGCAGCAAGCGTATAAATCTTCCAAACCGGCTCTTGCCAGCATAACTATACGACTCTTGGGCAAATTACGTCTTAATTCCCTAAGAAAAGGCATATTTTCCAAATTATCGCCTATTAAATCGAAACGCATAACCAATACGGATTGCCACTCCGGCAAATTAGGATCGATTTTTAACAAACCAACAGGTTTATTTTTTTCAACCGCCATTTCCATGAATGAATATTCATGCGTTAGAAATCCTTCCAACTGTTTGACGTATTCGTCCGACATAGAGAAAATCTCAAACTGCGTACTCCCAATATTCGTCAAAATCTGCGATGCATTCTCTCTTGAAACAGCCAAAATAATACCCGTATCATCCGGCAAATCATCCTTAACGTCAGACCAAAGCAAAACGGGCAAATCTAAAAATTCCCCCGTATTTTCTCTTTTGCTTACCAAAAATCCCGAAGGCTCGACATTGA
>JAFXOC010000164.1 GCA_017529085.1 Selenomonadaceae bacterium
GCGGCTATCTTGCCACCGCCATAAACGACTTCATTCAAGGGCTTATCATGCTTGCGGGAATAGTCGCGGTTATTTACGCCGTATTTGAAACCAAAGGCGGTATTGCTTCTTCCTTAGACTCTCTAGCAAGAGTGAACGATACGACTGTTTCAACGACGCCCGGCATATTTGCATCGTTTTTTGGTCCCGACCCCATAAACCTGTTTTTTGTGGTGTTGCTTACGTCGCTAGGCACATGGGGACTTCCTCAAATGGTGCAGAAATTCTACGCCATAAAAGACGAGCAAGCTATTCAAAAAGGCACTGTCATTTCAACGCTGTTTGCGTTTGTCGTTGCGGGCGGCTGTTATTTTCTCGGCGGATTCGGGCGCATTTTTTCCGACCAAATCGACATTAAAGCGAACGGCTTCGACTCTATTATCCCCACCATGCTCTCCGGGCTTTCGGATGGCATGATAGCCCTCATTGTCATACTCGTCCTTTCCGCTTCCATGTCAACCTTGTCTTCTCTCGTAATAGTTTCAAGTTCAACTCTTACACTTGACCTTATTAAAGACAATTTTATCAAAAATATGAAGGAGAACAGTCAAGTCTTTCTTATTCGCGCGCTTATTGTTGTATTTATCGCTATCTCCGCAATTTTAGCCCTTGTTCAATACAAGAGTTCGGTAAACTTCATAGCGCAACTTATGGGCATCTCATGGGGCGCGATGGCGGGAGCATTCCTCGCGCCACTACTCTACTCTCTCTATTTTAAGTGGGTGACAAAAACGGCTTGTTGGGCTTCATTCGTCTTTGCCGTAGCCTTAATGACTGCAAACATCTTAGCTCGTCCCGCCTTCCCCGAAATTTTTCAATCTCCGATTAACGCGGGCGTTCTCGCCATGGTTGCCGGTCTAGTCTTAGTCCCAATAGTAAGCGCCTTCACCGCAAAACCTAACCTCAAGCTGATTGAAAACGCATTCTCCTGCTACGAACAAAAAATCACCGTCCCCGCAAGGACTTCTCTTAACGACGAGTGAGTTTGTATTCGCTTACAACTTTTCGATTAAGGAGAAATAAAATTGGAAGCTCTTTTAAATCAAACAATTTTAATGCTTGAGGGAGCAGAAATCACACTGTCTCTTTTTTTCATAACGCTTGCTCTTTCACTGCCGTTGGGATTTTTTGCGGCGCTTCTTCGCATCAGCAAAATTACCCCGATTAGATGGATCATGGAATTCTATGTCTGGCTTATGCGAGGCACTCCTCTCATGTTGCAGCTTCTCTTCGTATACTTCGCGCTTCCTATGGTCGGAATACTTCTTCCGGGAATTGCAGCCGCACTGCTAGCGTTTATATTAAACTACGCCGCATATTTTGCGGAAATTTTCCGCTCCGGCATAAGCGCCGTTCCAAAAGGTCAATATGAAGCTGCAAAAGCTTTGGGTATGACCACGGCTCAAACCATGCGTCTAATAATTTTACCGCAAGTTATAAGAATAACTCTTCCGCCGATCAGCAACGAAACCATAAACCTCGTAAAAGATACCTCATTAATCTATATTCTCGCCATGAACGACATACTTAGAGTGGCGCGCACAATCGTTCAACGCGAATTCGACATGACGCCCTTTGCGATTGCCGCAATATTTTATCTCGTGATGACATTCGTTTTAACGTGGGGCTTTAAAAAATTGGAAGCGTATTTCGGAAAA
>JAFXOC010000165.1 GCA_017529085.1 Selenomonadaceae bacterium
ATTAAATACCCTATATTATTAAGTGCGCCTGTTTTTTACGGAACTGTCTACGAGTTTGATACTCAAAGCAGTCTTTTCAAAGTCAGTTGGGGAGACGATTATCCGAAAAACAGAAGTTTTAAGATTACAAAACTAAAAAGAGAATTATATCCTCAAGTAAACGGCGTACTGTTGCAAATTTAAGATAAACAATAAATTCCTCCCCCCTGCAAAAAAGGATTTTCCCCGTTAGTGTCAAATACCAACTTACAAGAAGGAATGATTAGTATGTTAAATATACAATAAATAAAATCGACATTAACGCCTATTTTCAAAAAATATCAAGTTAAATCAGCGTATCTCTTTGGCTCTTATGCTCGTGGAGAAGCAAGAGAAAATAGCGATGTCGATATTCGCATTGAAGAGGGAAATAATTCGCCATTGAAATCACTTTGGGATGTTGCCGGTTTTGAACTGGATATGACAGACAAACTCGGAAAACAAGTACATTTATTAACGCAAATACCTCAAGACGAAGATAGTTACATCTTTAGAAACGAACTTATTAAAGATGAGGTTAAAATATATGGAAATTAAAAATTCACATTTCTAAAAATTTAGGAGAGTGATTTTGTGGAAGCTATGGCATTAAACACATTGACACCTAAAACCTTGGCAAGCGTGTTGGGAGATGTAAGAGAAAAAAAACAAGCAAGAGAAATAGTAGGAAGCGGTTGCATCATTGCCCCTAAAGAATGGGAGAAACAGATTGAGGATTATTATGACTTGCAATTAGGACTTGAAGCGTTAAGACGTGAAGCAAAGCCAAGCGGGAAAGGTTATACGCACGAAGAAGTCATGCAAATGCTTGGGATAAGTCAAGCAGATTTGGACGCTGTGGCAGGAGATGAAGAAATTGAGTAACCGATGGGATATAATTTATTCTCCGGAAGCCTTTCGAGATTTGGCTGTATTAAGCGGTGGCGTTCAATCCCGTGTGATAGATGCCATTGAAAGAGTAAGCCGAAATCCCTTGCCGCAAAGGGAAGGTGGTTATGGCGTAGAACTTGGTAAAAAGAACGGTATAGACTTGTCAGGACTACTGAAAATCAAGTTGAAGAAAAGCGGCGTTCGCATAATATACAAACTGAAACATGACGAAAATGGCATGAAAATTGTCGTAATAGGCATGAGGGCAGATAATGAAGTTTACAAAGAAGCAGAAAAAAGAGAAAGGCGAAGCTGATAAATCATAATTAACCTTTTCGTAATAAACAAAAAATTCCTCCCCTGCAACAAAGGATTTTCCCCACTAATGTCAAATATTAACTTATAAATCATAGAAAGGTCGTGGAAATATTGGAATTTAATAGTCGTAATGTATTTCACGATGATTTATTACCAGAAAAAACACATGATGAAATACTAAATATTTACGAAATTACGGAAAACATCGAGGAATACTACCAACAAAAAGCTCCGAATTTGTGGAACGCTTGGGTTCGCGCTCATAATATGTTGGTGGAGCAGCAGGAGAAGATTGACAGGCTTGAGAAGATGTTAGCCGAACACCAAGAACACTTTAACAAATTCGCAAGTGGAACCGAAGAGTTCTTAGCTGGTAATATATGTTTAAGAATGGTAGACCTTAATAAAGATTCCAAAACAACAATTAATAAATTGGCAGCGATTGAAAATAGCATAAACAAAATAACCGAATATTTATCCAATAATCAAAATCATAAGCAAAAAAACGCAAATGCAAATGTACGAAAATAAAAATCCGAGGGAGTTTCCCTCGGATTTTTATTTTAAGTTTTATTGTCAGCTTTAGGGGTTCTATTACTATTTGTAGAGGTATTTGAACCTGTATTCGTATTTTGAACTACTGTTTGTTGAGCCGTTGGCTGACCATTGGAGATATTTTGAGTTATTCCTGCATCAGAATTAGAAAATCTTGGTGCTGTGTCATAATTCGGCGATGTCGGATTTGGAGATGGATTTTCACCTCTACTTAAAGGATTTGATGAATTACCCGAATTGCCATTGTTATTGCCATGACTTGATGCGTTATTAAACAAATTACCGGCATTGCTTACTGGATTACCGTTATTATTAGAAGGATTACCGCTATTGGTAGGATTGTTACCACCGCTGGGAGGATTGCCATTAGATAACATCTTTTCAATCCTATCCATTGACTCTTTGATAGTTCCGATTTGTTTTTCAACAGTCTTTTCGCCTTCATTGCCTTTAGCAAGCGAAACGCCTTGATTGTTGTTATTCCCGTTGTTGTTATTGGTACTGCCGGAATCATTCTTAGATTTATCATCGCCGGAAGGTGGTTTCATGCGATCCATTAAACCTTCTTTAGTTGAAGGAGTATATAACCCCAAATGTTGAGATGTAGCACCCCTTTGCATTAAACCTTTGCTTTCTCCATTTCCGCTAAACAAGTTCATCCCCTGCTTAAATCCTTGAGCCATTGGATTTTGCGTGAGAGCGTAGTTGCCAATGCCGCGCCCCATCGCTCCCAAACCTTCGCTTAATCCGCCTTTGATACCGCCGAGAGCTTTTGCCATAGTACCGCCTTTTGCCGCCGCAGCACCCGCAGCCGCACCACCTACCGCCGCAGCTCCGCCTGTCGCTAACGCCGCCGCTCCCGTACCTACGGCTTTCATTGTGGATGCAATCTGTCCCATTAAATCTCCGCCGGAAAGTGAAGGATTACCGGAAAGCAAGCTGTTACAAAGTTGCGGAACTTTTTTCACAAGCAAAAACAGTAGCATTATTACCGCGCCTAACTGCAACACTATTCCAATATCCAAGAACCACGGCAACAAAACATTATCGTTTTGGATATAATGTTGCAAAATTTTCACAATCGCAACGGAAATAAAAGCTATGACGAAACATTTTATCGCCAGATTAAACATCAAACTTATCGCTTTATCCGCTAAAAATTTCAGTTGGTCAATCATGGCGAAAGGAAGAAGCAAAACCGTCAAAACCGCCATTGTATAAAACTCTAACCGCACCATAAACATTTCTATTGCGATTAGTAGCAACAACACCATCATAGCCAACAGTAAAATTATGTCTATAACCAACATTGGCACAATTTCTTTAAGGGCGAAAACGCCTTTAACAAGCTCTACAGCACCACCCAAAAAACCTTTTTCTTCCTTAGTCTTAGTTGGCGCTTTTTCACCTTTCCAAGTATCGACATCCGCATTACTCATTGATGCCCATAACGCAGACCAAAGTTCAAAAGAATTTTTGTAAATATTGTTGGCTTGTAACGCTATTTTTTTACCATCGGAATTTGCCATTTCGCTTCCACCGGCAGCATAATAACCCAGAGACTCAAACCCTGTTCCAAGCGCCGACATTAACTGCATATTTCCTCCGGCACTCTTGGATAAAGTATAGGCTGCACCCCCTGTATTACTATTGCCGTTCGGACCTGTAGTCGCTGCGCTCCACCAATTTGTTATCAAGAAAATATAAATACCAAGTTTTATAATTTGTTTTGTGAAAAAATTGATTAAATCCTGTTGAGTAAGACCTAAAGCAATTTTCATCGAAGTATCTATAAACCATAAAACCATAGTCAGTTTTACGGCAATAGGCATTATCCTTTGATAAGCAGGGGTTATAAATTGCTGGCTATAATAATTCATAAAAGAAGAAAATACATCAAAAGTATGTCCCTCGGCTTCGCTTGCAGGATGAATTTTTGTAAACGCTTCAAGGTCGCTTTTCGCATCATCCGAAACTTTCACCGCCGATGGATCGGCGTTTATCCAATAATCGCCAAACAAATCCCATCCGACTTGAGCGAAATTGGCAACCATACCTATACCAAAAATCCATTTGAAAAACATTTGGTTTGCGCCGCCAAGACCGAAAGCAATCATAATCCCCGCCAGAGCGGTCATTAAAACCACAATAATTCTTGCGGTACTTTGAAAACCAATATACAAATCGGACAAATTATTTGAAAAATTAGTTCCCATAGTGGCGTCAAAAGAAGCCTTAAATTTTTTTACATTTTCTTGATCCGCTATTGAAGAATCAACAACTTCATCGGCAGCGAAAGCAATATCCGGGGATAGAGCGACAAAAGCTAAAAATATTAAAAACACGGAAAAGAAAAATATACGCTTATTTTTCAATCAACTCACCCTTTAATTATTGGCTTTCTTAGCGTTATATAAACTTGCGTTATTTTTAATCATTATATCTAA
>JAFXOC010000166.1 GCA_017529085.1 Selenomonadaceae bacterium
ATAGCCGTGACAGACGGCGCATGGATTGACGGTTCAAGAGGTATGGGGCTTGTAAACGAGGTGTTTCGTCATCAAATCCCACACATGGACGGACAGAAAATCGCCATAGGTCATGTGCGTTATTCTACTACGGGTTCGAGCCTTTTGGCGAATACCCAACCCCTTATGGTAAATTACGCAGGCGGAAAGATTGCCCTTGCCCATAACGGCAATTTGACTAACGCCATGGAAATCAGGAAAAATTTGGAACACACCGGTACCATCTTTCAAACTTCCATTGATTCGGAGGTTATAGTAAATTTAATCGCAAGGTCTAGAAAAGAAACTATAGAAGAACGCATTATCGAGAGTTTGAACCAAGTGAAAGGCGCGTATTGCCTTACGATAATGACGGAAGAAAAATTAATGGCTGCAAGGGATCCCCACGGATTTAGACCTCTTGTCATAGGCAAAACCGAAAACGGTAGTTTCGTGGCGTCCTCCGAGACCTGCGGACTTGACGTTGTAGGAGCGAAATTTGTGCGGGACGTTTTGCCGGGGGAACTTGTGGTTATCGACGATAGGGGAATTACCTCTTATCCGTTCGCTACGGAGGAGAAAAAAGCGTCTTGCATTTTCGAACACATTTATTTTGCCCGTACAGATTCCGTTATAGACGGTCAGAGCGTACATGCCGCAAGGTTTAGGATGGGCGAGATATTGGCGAAGGAAAGCGGGTTCACCGGAGATATTGTGATTTCCGTGCCGGATTCGGGGAATACGGCGGCGTCGGGTTTTGCCCACGCTTCGGGTATTCCGTATAGAGAAGGGCTTGTTAAGAATCGCTATATCGGGCGGACGTTTATCCAGCCGACGCAGAAAAGTCGCGATAAACAGGTTAAATTAAAGTTAAATCCCGTGCGTTCCGTGGTTGAAGGCAAGAGTATAATTTTAATAGACGATTCCATAGTACGCGGCACCACAAGCGGAAAAATCGTCAATATGCTGAAAAATGCGGGAGCCGGAGAAGTGAAAGTCTGCATAAGCTCGCCGCCTATCGGGTATCCCTGCTTTTACGGTATAGACACTTCTGTCAGAAAAGAGCTTATCGCGTCTACCAAAACGGTTGAAGAAATTCGTGAATACATAAATGCGGACGCTCTCTATTTCTTGTCCATCGAGGGATTGAAAGCGAGTTTGTCCGCAGTCGATCCGGAAACCATGTGTTACGCCTGCTTTAACAGTGCTTATCCCGTTAGCCACGGGGACGACAAAGGCGCAGGAAAATATGTGTTCGAAGAAAGGAAAAAGCCATGAGCGATGCTCTAACGTATAAGGATGCGGGGGTCGACATCGACGCGGGGAACGCGTCTGTCGATTTGATAAAGGAAAGCGTAAAGGCGACGTACCGCAAGGAAGTATTGGGAGATTTAGGCGGATTCGGCGGACTTTTCGCCGTTGATACGGAAAAATATAAAAATCCCGTTTTGGTATCGGGAACGGACGGAGTAGGCACAAAGCTCAAAATCGCCTTTATGCTTGATAAACACGATACTATCGGTCAAGACGCAGTCGCTATGTGCGTAAACGATATTTTGGTGCAGGGCGCGGAACCTCTATTTTTCCTCGATTATTTGGCTGTGGGGAAATTGGTGCCGGAAAGCGTCGCCGATATAGTTAAGGGCGTTGCAAGGGCTTGCAAAGAATCGGGTTGCGCTCTAATCGGCGGAGAAACCGCCGAAATGCGAGGGTTTTATAAGGAAGGCGAATACGATATAGCGGGATTCGCCGTCGGAGTCGTCGAGAGAGATAAGCTTATAACGAGCGAAAGGGTGAAAGAAGGCGACATTATTATCGGATTGCCTTCGAGCGGACTTCACTCAAACGGATATACCCTTGTAAGAAAAATCGTGTTTGAAAAAGAAAATTTAAAGGGCGACGAATATTTTGACGAACTTGGCAAAACTATCGGCGAAGAACTCTTGACTCCAACCAGACTTTATCCCAAAATTTGCTTGCCGTTAATCGAAAAGTATAATATTTGCGGCATGGTGCATATAACGGGCGGCGGATTTTACGAAAACATTCCGCGAGCGTTGCCAAAAGGGCTTACCGCTGAAATAGACGGCGATTCGTGGCGAATACCTAATATATTCAAGCTGCTAAAAAAATGGGGCAATGTGGATTGGAAAGAGATGTACCGCACCTTTAATATGGGTATCGGCATGATTTTGATTGTTGACGCCAACGATGCAAAATCAATCTGTTCCGATTTGCAAGCTGCAAACGAAAAGTATTATGAAATCGGTCGAGTCACAAAGGGTGATAAAGTTACTATAAAAGGCGGCGTGTTCAATGAGTAGGGAAGTATTGGGAATCCTTTGCTCCGGACGGGGAAGCAATTTGCAGTCCATAATTGAAAACGTAAACACGGGGAAAATCAACGCAGAGATAAAAATAGTGCTGACCGATAAGCCAAACGCAATGGCGTTGACTCGCGCAAAGGAAGCGGGGATTAGCGGCGTATGCGTGGACAGGAAACTGTACGAAACGAGAGAAGCCTTCGAAGAAGCTCTTTTGGCGGAATTAAAAAAAGCGGGAGTCACCCTTGTGATTTTGGCAGGGTTCATGCGGCTTTTAAGTCCCCTGTTCGTCCGCGCCTACGAAAAGCGAATTATGAATATTCACCCCGCCTTATTGCCGTCGTTTCAAGGCGCTCACGCCCATCGGGACGTACTCGCTTACGGCGTAAAAGTATCCGGTGCAACGGTGCATTTTGTGGACGAGGGCATGGATTCGGGTCCTATTATTCTGCAAGGCGCCGTTTCCGTTTTGGACGAGGACACGGAAGACACACTTGCGGCAAGGGTGCTTGAAGTTGAGCATAAACTCTACCCTGAGGCGATAAGGCTTTTTGTTGAGGGGAAACTTAAAATTGAGGGCAGGAAAGTTCGGATTTTGGAGTGAGGTGCTAATAAAAATAGAGCTGCCATAACGGCAGCTCTTGCAGGGATGTCAGACAGCAACTCTACGCTGATTTTTTATGTATTCCATGGCTTGTCTGATTTGAGAATCGGTCATGGGCGGACATTCC
>JAFXOC010000167.1 GCA_017529085.1 Selenomonadaceae bacterium
AAGCAAAAGTGTATCTGGCAAAAACGGGACAGATTATAGCAGCCGATGGGAAATATGGCTCCGCCCTTGATATTTCGGAAGCGGTTGCCGCAAAAAAAGCCTTGGCGGTTGCGGGCGAGGAAATAGGAAATTATTTTGTCGATGAAATCCTGAAATATGTTTCAAGCAATCGACAAAATACGGAGCTGATAGTCATAAGCAGCGATTTCAGCAAAATAAACAAAGTGCAATCGGCTCTTAGAAATATTCGCGGCGTTAAAAACGTTCAAATGAAAAATTATGCAAGCGGAAAAGGCGTATTCGTAATACAATACAGCGGCGCGCCGCAGACGCTTTATCGAGATTTAGCGTCCTCTGTCGACGCTGCTGTTAATTTGATCTCTACTTCGTACAATACTTTAACCGTTGGAGTAAGTTGATTTTTTAGGGAGGGGAAACCTTATGAAGCAGTTTCAAAAATTATTTTCGGTTTTAGCCGCCTCCTTCCTTGTTTTCGTCGGCTCCGTCGTATATGCGGCAGACGGCGTAAACTGGGAAGAGGGCACTATTGTTGCGACAGGAATGGGCGTAGCTTCGCCCAATACGGTAAATATCGCTCAGGCAAAAGCGTTGGCTCGCAGAGCCGCCGTAGTTGACGCTTACCGTCAAATGGCGGAAACAATAAGCGGCGTGCAAGTTACGTCGGAATCTACGGTAAAGATGTTTATGACGCAATCGGACGTTACTCGTACCAAAGTCGAAGCTACAATAAAAGGCGCAAGAGTGATTAAGGAGCGCGTGACTTCCGAAGGGGCATACGAAGTCACAATGGTCGTACCCATGTTCGGCGTTACCGGCTCGCTTGCAAGCGCAGTTATAGAGTCGCCTAAAGAAAAGGAAACGTTCCCAGAACCAATCGCAAGCGTACCGCCTACTCCCGTAACTTCGCTCCCCACATCGGTCAGCGCTTCGGTTACGGTAAATATTCCCGCAACTCCAAATATTCCAACCACACCGATTAAACCCGCTAACGAACCGACTTACGTTCCTCCGACTACTTCAAACACAAGCGGCTCCTCCGCCGCTCCTGCGCCTAAAGGCAAAGCCGTAGGAGGATATACGGGGCTTATAGTCGATTGTCGCGGCTTAGGATTGGAAACGGCTATGAGTCCCGTAATAAAAAATGACAACGGCTCTCCTATTTACGGATATAAAAATTTAGACATAGACAAGGTAATAAGCAATGGTATGGCTTCCTATTCAAGAGACGTAAACAATTGTCAAAGAGCGGGTTCTCATCCTCTTATAGTAAGAGCAATAGGTCTTGACGGGCATAACGTAAATCCGATACTCAGCACGGCAGACGCTAATCGCGTGCTTATCGAAAACGGCGCTACGGGATTTTTAGATAAGACTAACGTTGTATTTTTAAGATAAACAAATAATTTCTAAAAAACGGCAGTGAAAGCCTAAATAGGTTTTCACCGCCGTTTTTTATCTTATTTTCTGCTTAGTCTCTAAGCAACCATTTTAAAGCGTTTGTTTTTCTTATTCTTTCGTAATCTGCTTCGGCCTCCACTTCATCCAGCGTTAAAAGCGTTTTTGGGTAGGAATCCCTTATTTTTTTTAAAGGGTTTAATCTTACGAAGTCGAAGTTGAAGAGGTAAAAGGCGCGGTCAGCGCTCCTCGCGCAGCAGCGGCTCCGGCTCCTGCAGCTCCCGCGGCTCCCAAAAAAGCGGCGCAGTCCGCCGGCGCCGGCGAACATTCCGT
>JAFXOC010000168.1 GCA_017529085.1 Selenomonadaceae bacterium
GCAGAGCCCCAACTCTCATAAATTGGAGCCGATTTTTTGAGCTTGGTCGCCGAACTTGGAGCTTTCGACTAAGGAGCGAGAGCCGCAGCCGATGCCCCAGATTTGACCCACGTCTTGCCATTCCATGTAGCGGACTAAGGTGTTGTAGTGGGCGGATAGGGCTTCCATTGTCCAGTCGGCGCTGTTGTACGCGGTGGCGATTATTATGGATTTTTTGTTGTGAAGTTTGCCGGTGCGGGAGTAGAAACGGTCTACAATGGTTTTAAGCTGCGCCGACATACCGTAGTAGTAAAGGGGAGTTGCGAGAACCAAAAGATCGGCTTCAAGCATTTTTGGCATCAGTTTGTTTTCTATCGCGTCGTTCCATACGCAGGGACCGTCCATGCCACAACGGTCGCAACCGCTGCAAGGATGTGTTTCCTCTCTCGCCGCATCGAATACAAATACGTCGTGTCCCGCGCTCTTTGCGCCTTCGGTGAAACGCGCGGATAAGTACTTTGATGTGGATTCGTCGTCCGAATGAGGGCTTGAATTGACAACTACTATTTTCATTTTATTACCTCCCGATACGCTGCCTTTGGCGGGAATTTCCGCCGCCGCTTTGTTTTCATCGCCGGTAAGCGCGGAAAGTCCGCAACCCGATAAAAGCAAGGTCATTGCGCCGACGCCGCTTATTTTTATAAAATCTCTCCTGTTCATTTACGAGACCCCTTTGTACTCATGGGAATATTGGCGGGAAGATTTACAATTTCCCGAGAATTTATGAACATAGCGGATATCTTGTTTTGAAATTCTTTGGATTTTGAGGATTTAATGTACCGTTCGTAAGCGGCTTTATCGCGATAAAGCTCCATCGTGTGAATGATGTTGGGATTGTCGTGCTCCGCAGTAACAAACATCCCCATAACGCCGTCGTCCTCGTCAACGGCGCGAATGGCTTCAGCCGTGGCTAAATGTTGGTATTCCGCTAATTTTTCGGGTTTGACTTCATAACGATGTATATAAACGACCGTAGCTGCGCCATTCTCTTTTTGCTCTAACGCTATGCCGTTAACTTCAAGGATTTTAAGATTTTTTAGCATCGGGAACCTTGCCGCGCGATATTCTTGGAACGCTTCGCTTGCGCTGTGTATTCTGTAGGCTTCGTAGCTTTCATAAATTTCCAAAAGCCGCATTAAATCGTGGTTATTAATGTCAACCGCGCCGTAAAGGGCGTATGTGCCGGATTCCTTTGCTGTTTGCGGCGCAACGGTCTTTGCCCCGATTGCGCCCATGGCGGCCAGATTACCGGGAGTGGACTCAAGTACAGCCCAATGCACCATGGGCATATTGCCTTCGGGGGTGCGAATAGAATGCGCTATCGCCGTCGAACTTGCCATTATGATACCTCCAAGACAGAGCGTCAGACATTTTTTCAGGAGTTTATTCATGGTTGCTTAGACCTCCGTAATTTTATTTACCCGCGAACGAGGAAAAGTTCTCGGCGATTTTGCCCACCGTGAAGGAACGCACTTCATAATTTGCCAAACCGTCCGCATAGTACACATCGTCTTTTAGAACGGCTTCGACGGCTTCGCGGGTTTCAATGGGAGAAATCATGATTCCCGCCATTTTTTTGTCGGTATAGGGACCAACCAAGATAAAATCGCCTTTTTCAAAGTGACGGGTAAACCAAGCGACGTGACCTTTAAAGAGTTCGTCGCCCTTGCCTTCGGGAATTTTTTCCGGTATCAGCGTTTGAGTTATGAGAAACATATATTTCGCCTCCTAAAGATTCTTGCCAAGCTCGTAGGCTTCTTCCA
>JAFXOC010000169.1 GCA_017529085.1 Selenomonadaceae bacterium
ACGCTCTTCCGATCTGTCAAGGGCTTCTTTTTCCGTCAGCATATTAGCCCTCTCCATAAGCCCCACTGCGCGATACGCCACATCCGCCGTCATTTCTTTGCGGTATCTTATTAGTGCTTCTCTGCCCCTTCGTTCGCTTGCAGCTATTTCTTTGGCGAAATTTTCCACCCTTTTTATAATATCCTCTTCGGGAAACCCTATAGTTTTATGATTCGACAAGATGAACAAATTTCCCTGCCACTCTTTTTCTTTTGTTCCGTAAACGGGCATAAGATCCATGCCCAATTTATTCGCAACATCAGTCGTATTTTTTATGTTCTTCGTATATGAAAGCGCCGGCAGATGAAGAAGTACTGTAGCTCTTAATCCCGTCCCCATGCGACTCGGCAGGGAGGTAATATACCCGTAATTATCATCGTACGCAAGTTCCGCCGCTTCGTCAAGCTTATCGTCCACTTCAAAAGCTTTTTCCAAAAGTCCGCCGAAATCAAGTCCCACATTCTTAAAACTGATTAGCGCGTGATCTTCCTCATTAACCGCGATTGAATCTTTGCCGTCGTTTTTTAATAGTAACCGCTTACCGGGAGTGTTTTTTATAAAACACTTTGATATATAACGTTTATCGCACAACACCTGCATATCCAGGGAAGGCAAATCGTCCAAATTTATAACTTCGGGAAAAATAGGTTTTACCGCGCCGCAAATTAAATTTGCCACTTCTTCCGCTTCTTCGCGGCTTGCGGTATGAGGAAAGCGGTAATCCTTAAAATTTCTCGCAAGATATACGGCGCTCTTTATAATTACGTCGCCTTCCTTTCCGCCAAACTCCCATCCCGGCGGGTTGGAGACGTTTAAAACTTCATCCGGCTGCACGTTTTTTTCCGACCTTTCTCTCTATATCCGCAATCTTGTCCCTGAGCTCTGCGGCTCTTTCGTAAGCTTCTTCGGCGATTGCAAATTCCAAACTCTTTCTTAACCTTGACAGTTCCCTTTTGGGCGTTAAGGCTCCCGCGCTTCCCGGCGCTTTACCGATATGACTTTCGTTCTTTCCCTGAACAATCTTTAAAATGCCGGGAATATTGTCTTTAAAAGCGGTATAACAAGAAGGACAGCCGAATTTGCCTATTCTTCGCATATCTCTATGCGTTAACCCGCAATTGGGGCAACTGTTCCCAACGCTCTCCATAGCCTCTTCAAAGGCGACGGGCAAAATATTTCTCAAAAAATTTGCAAAGGAAAACGGGCTGCCGTCCTCTTCTTCAAGCAATCCTTCTTTATCGGCGCAATCCTCGCAGAGGTTGCGTTCGCGTTTTCCCTCGGGAGTAACTTCGACTATATGAATATGCGCTTCTTTTTTTCCGCAAATATCGCAAAGCATAATTTTCCTCTCCTATAAATTTTGTGTTTCGTTTCTTCGTTTGGGCGTCAATTTAAATAAAGGGCATTTCTAAAAAATATTCCCGGTGTATCCCCGCCCCGAAGGGGCGGGGATACACCAGAGCAATTCAACATTATTTAAAGTTGCCCGGAAATACCTTTACGAAAAATTTTCCAATGTCAAAAACATGGTTTTTAAAAGGCGAACCCGTTCTTCTTTAGGCATGGTGGGCGAATTAAAAATATGGGCGATGACTTGCATCATGAGCGCCGCTTCTCTGTGACTTACCATCTGATGTTCCACCAAATACCTAACCATAGATTGCACGGTTTCAAATTCCGTATCCACCGTGATTTTTTGAAGCATATCCTGATAAACAAGATTTTTTAACGGAATCTGGAATATCTGTATGTATCCGCCGAGTCCCCGGCGGGATTTTACCACAAACCCTTTATCTTTTGTAAAGCGGGTGGATAAAACATAGCTAACCTGCGATGGCGCGCAGGAAATTTCCCCCGCAATATCCGTGCGG
>JAFXOC010000170.1 GCA_017529085.1 Selenomonadaceae bacterium
CATACAAAAACTTCGGATAATCTCTTACCCGAAGTTTTCTGTTATTCATCCTCATCCTTACGCAAAACGTCCATAAACTCCGACGCTTTCCCCAACGCTTTTAATACTCCCCAAAAGGTCTCGCGCCTTGGAACGTCGTCTCGTTCTATTGTTTCATATAAGTCTAAGAGTTTATCAATCTGCGCTTCGGTCATGCCGCTACCTCTTTTAATTCGCTTGTGCAATGCGGGCAACGCGTCGCGCCTTCTTTAATCTCGCTCTTGCAATAGGGGCAGAGCAAAGGTTCCGCCGCCGGCTCTTCCTTCTTGGGGATCAGTTTGTTCACCTGCTTTATTAAGAGGAACACGGCAAAACCCACTATCAAGAAGTTGACCAAGGTATTTAAAAACGCGCCGTAAGCGATTATGGGAAGTCCCAACGCCTTAGCCTCCGCAAAGGTTGCAACTTCCGTTGAGGACAGATTTATAAACAGATTGGAAAAGTCCACCTTGCCCATGATAAGCCCCAAAGGCGGCATAATAACGTCATCCACCAAAGAGCTTACAATCTTCCCGAACGCCGCGCCGATAATAATACCAACAGCCATATCAATAACGTTGCCGCGCATGATAAACTGCTTAAATTCCTTAATCATACAATCATCCTCTCCTAAAAATTCACTTTATTATAACACGCTAAATTTTAAAATCAAGATGTAAAATTTTAGAAGTAAAAAAGAATAAAATATGATATAATCAGCCTGTAGTCAAATCAATCAATATTGTGCTCTTCACGGCTCTCCTTCCACCGCTTCGCGGTCCCCCTCCCTCGTAGAGGCGAGGCACTCAGATTATTACTTTTGAGCCAAAATTTTATATTTCCTCTAACCAAGCCCCCTCCTAGAGGGGGGTATGGGGGAGAGCAAGAGGAGTGAATAAACAATAATAAGTCTACAGTCTGATATGATATAATAATAACGTTTTTGAACCGTTAAAGGAGGACAATCCATGAACGCAAACAACGTAAAATCTCTAATCATAGGTCACGCTGTTGGGGACGCTTTAGGCGTGCCGGTTGAATTTACGAGCCGAGATAAACTTAAAAGTCATCCCGTAACAAGTATGATGGGATACGGCACATATAGCGTTCCTGCGGGGGCGTGGTCGGACGATACAAGTATGACGCTCTGTTTGCTTGAAAGTTTGGGGCGTTTGGGGAGAGTCGACTATAACGATATTATGCAAAATTTTCTCAAATGGATGAGAAACAGCGAATTTACGCCCACCGACCAAATTTTTGACATAGGCATAACCACAAGAGAAGCCCTGTTTAATTATGAAGACGGAATAACGCCGTTGTCTTGCGGGGGCGAAGACGAACACAGCAACGGCAACGGCTCTCTAATGCGGATTGCTCCGATAGCTTTGTATCTATACGCAAAGAGCGGAAACAGCTTGACGGAGGAAGATTTAAACGTAACGCATAATATTTCAAAGCTGACTCACGCTCATCCGAGAAGTCAAATGGGATGCGGGATTTACGTATTTGTCGCAGCCGAAATCCTCGCGGGGAAAAATTTGAACGAAGCGATAAAAGCGGGAGTGGAGAAGGCGCATAATTTCTATAACTCACAAGCGGAATTTGCTGTAGAACTTGATATATACAGGCGTATATGGAATATTGACAAATTCGCAAGTTTAAAAGACTATCATATAAAGAGCACGGGTTACGTCGTATATTCATTGGAAGCCGCGCTATGGTGCTTATTAACAACGGATAACTACGCCGAATGCGTATTAAAAGCGGTAAATTTGGGCGACGATACGGATACCATAGGCGCGATAGCGGGAGGTCTGGCGGGACTTTATTACGGGATTGGCGATATACCCGTTGATTGGAGGAAAAGTTTGATAAGGTATGAGGTTCTGGAAAAGATGTGCGAGACGTTTGCGGAAATGCCAAGCCAGCAATATTAAAAAAGCAACCCCGACAAATTCGAGGTTGCAATGATGAAAATTTTATGACAAAACACGCTCAAGCGGTTTGCTTGAGCGTGCCCCCGCCCCGAAAAAAAAAGGGGGGGGAGTTTACATCGCCTTTACAGGCACCGGTCCCCTAGATAAACCTATTGCGCCCGTTCTCGCTATCTCAACTATATCGTATTCCGCCAACACTTCCGTTATGGCGTCGATTTTGCGTTTTGTGCCGGTTATCTCTATAACTACGTTTTCCGACGTAATGTCTACTATGTTTCCTCTGAACACGTTTACCACGTTCACCAAGTCCGCTCGCTCTTTTTTAGTGGCGCGTACTTTTATCATCACAAGTTCACGCTCGATAGACGGCGATTTACTTAAATTAACCACCTTTATAATGTCAATTAACTTTGAAAGCTGGCTCACCACTTGGTCAAGTTCGTTTTCCGATTCCACCGAAACTTCTATATTTATGCGGGTCACGTTCTCATCTTCCGTATACCCCGCGGATATGCTCTCTATATTAAACGCTCTCCTACTTATTAACCCCGAAACGTGCGTAAGTACGCCCGGAGTGTTGTTCACCAAAACCGCCAAAAGATATGTCCTCAATTTATTACCTCCCCAACACCATTTCATCCAGTCGTTTCCCGCCCGGCACCATCGGCAATACGTCCGCTTCCTTGGGTATTATCACGTCTATTACCATAGCGCCCTTTTCACTCAGCAAGCCTTCGAGTTTATCTAAATCCCTTTTCGTTTCAAGTCTTGCGCCTTTTACTCCCATCGCTTCGGCTATCTTTACAAAGTCTCTTTTGTAAGAGAGTTCCGACGCGGAATAATGGTGTTCGTAGAAAAGCCGCTGCCATTGACCAACCATGCCCAACAAGCTGTTGTGGAGTATAATTACTTTAATGTCCACGTTATTCTCTGCGGCTGTCACAAATTCCTGACAATTCATCATGATTGAACCGTCGCCGGTGAACAACACAACTTTTTTATCGGGCTTGGCAAGTTTCGCGCCTATGGCTGCGGGAAGTCCGAAGCCCATCGTGCCTAAGCCTCCCGACGTTAAAAATTCTCTCGGCTCTCTTACTTTGCAAAACTGCGCCGCCCACATTTGGTGCTGACCCACATCGGTCACTACTATAGTGTCTTTGCCCAGTATATCTTCAACCTTTTCTATGACTTCCCCGGGGGTTATGGCTTCGCCGTCGCCCGCGAATCCGAAGGGATGCTCGGTGCCTTTTGTCACGGCTTTGTCCCGCCACGCGGCAAACTTCGACTTAAAATCCACTCCCGCATTTTTCAATTTATCCAAAAACAGGGGGAGACTCTCTCTTAAATCCCCCGACACCTTCAAATCCGCCGCAACGTTCTTGTTGACCTCCGCCAAATCTATCTCAAAATGCGCAACCTTAGCCTTAGGCGCAAACTCGGCGACTCTGCCCGTTACCCTGTCGCTGAACCTCATGCCGACGCAAAGCAAAAGGTCGGCGTTCTGTATCGCCATATTAGCCCCATACGCGCCGTGCATTCCCGCAAATCCCAAATATCCCTTTGTATCGTATGGAATTGCGCCGAGTCCCATCAACGTTGAAGCGGTGGGAACTCCCAAAACTTCCGTTATCTCCCTCAATTCCTTCGCCGTGTTGGAGGACACAACCCCGCCACCGAAGAATATCAAGGGTCTTTCCGCCTTCTTCACCGCCTCGACGACGTCATCCACTTCTTCCGCCTTCACCGGGTATTTTCCGCTGTAACCGGGAAGCAACACCTTTTCGGGATAAGCAAAGTCGATCTCCGCGCTAAATACGTCCGCCGCAACGTCAATCACAACTGGTCCCGGTCTTCCCGTTCTCGCTATAAAGAAGGCTTCCTTAACAACTCTCGGTATATCCTCAACATTTTTCACCAGATAATTATGTTTCGTAATAGGCGTAGTTATGCCGCAAACGTCCACTTCCTGAAAGGAATCCTTTCCAATGGCAGGGTTCGCCACCTGTCCCGTTATGCAAACAAGGGGCGCGGAATCCATGTTCGCCGTTGCTATCCCCGTGATTAAATTCGCCGCGCCGGGTCCCGACGTAGCGATCACGACCCCGACTTTCCCCGAAGCCCTCGCATACCCGTCCGCCGCGTGTACCGCGCCCTGCTCGTGTCCCGTTAAAACATGAGGAAATTTCATCTTGTATATCTCGTCGTAAAGCCGAAGCACCACGCCCCCGGGATACCCGAAAGCCACCTCGACCCCTTCCGCCTTCAAACTCTCCAAGAGCGCCTTTGCTCCGTTCATCAACATTATAATATTCATCCTTTAAATTATTTCTTTTCTTTTTCTCTTTTTTTATAAAAAAAGAGAAAAAGAAAAGAAATAATTTAAAGGATGAATATTATAATGTTGATGAAC
>JAFXOC010000171.1 GCA_017529085.1 Selenomonadaceae bacterium
CGGATAAAATAGCCACCGTAATAAAAAACAGCGTCTTTCCGTCAGGCGCGCCACCCGCCGCCAAAAATGCCGCCATATACGCAAACGGCAACGAAAACACGCTGTGCGAAAAAGCTATGTGATTTAAATGCGCCAACACATTCATAATTTTGCCTCCTTGTCCTAAAGTCCAAGTTCCTTCTTTCTTTTTCTCTCTCTCTTTTTTGTAAAAAAGAGAGAGAGAAAAAGAAAGAAGCAAAGAAAAAGAGAGAGAGAAAAAACTTTATCAAACTAATCTTATAAAGCCCTTCTATAACCCCAACTTACCCCATTTCTCGTCAACTCTACGCTTAACTTCCTCGCTCATTTCTATTTCGTCGGGCCACTCTCTCGTATGCCCTTCCTCGGGCCATGTCTTTGTCGCGTCAATGCCGAGTTTCGAGCCCCATTTAGCCATAGGCGAGGAATGGTCTAACACGTCAAGAGGACCCTTTACTATTTCTAAGTCGCAGCTTGCGTCTATGTTGTTGTATACCCTCCACCAGACTTCGGACAAGTCCTGAACGTTTACATGAGCGTCAACCACTATTATCATCTTGACGTTCATCATTTGCCCCATGCCCCAAAAGGCGTGCATTACTTTTCGCGCTTGCATCGGGTAGGATTTTTTTATGGACACTATAACGCAGTCGTGAAACACTCCCTCCAAGGGCATATTTATGTCCACGACTTCGGGGATCATCTGTTGCAACAGCGGCAGAAAGATTCGTTCCGAGGCTTTTGCGAGATAGCAATCCTCCATCGGCGGTTTGCCTACAACCGTCGCAAAATATATGGGATTTTTTCTGTGGGTTATCGCCGTTAAATGGAACACAGGATAATCGTCCGCAAGGGAATAATATCCCGTATGATCGCCGAAAGGTCCTTCCTTTCTAAGTTCGTTTGCGTCCACATATCCTTCTAGTATAATTTCCGCATGAGCGGGTACTTCCAAATTCACGGTTTTGCACTTTACAAGCTCTACGCTCTTATGCCGCAAAAATCCCGCGAACACCATTTCGTCCACGTCTTTTGGAAGGGGCGCGGTCGCAGCGTATGTCAAAACGGGGTCCGTGCCGATTGCAACCGCCGCTTCGATTTTTTCGCCGCCAGATTCTTTCATGGCTCGAAAGTTCTCCGCTCCGTTCTTATGTATATGCCAATGCATCCCAGTTGTCTTAGAATCGTATTTTTGCAATCGGTACATTCCGACGTTGCGTTTTCCCGTGGCGGGATTTTTAGTAAACACCAATGGTAACGTAACAAACGCCCCGCCGTCTTTTGGCCAGCAATTCAATATGGGAATCTGGTCAAGGTTGGGTTCCGTCATCACAATTTCCTGACAAGGCGCGTCTTTTACATATTTCGGAAAGTTTATGGCGCGTTTTAATTTCGGTATGATTGATACTAAATCCAGCTTACTCTTTGCGGTCATATAGGGAAGTCTCAAAAATTCCCGTATCTCATCGGCTATATCGTCAAGTTTCTCGACACCAAGCGCCATCGCCATGCGTTCGTAACTTCCAAATGCGTTCATTAAGACGGGCATATCGTAGCCCTTGACGTTTTCAAAGAGTAACGCAACATTTTTTTCGCCCCGCATTTTGGAAACTCTGTCGGTTATCTCCGTTATCTCCAAATTTGCGTCCACTTCTTCTTTTATCCGACGAAGTAAATTCTTTTGCTCCAAATCCGCTATAAACTCCCGCAAATCCTTATACGCCAAAGTTTTTCCTACTTTCTCATCACATATTTCACTATTAAAAATCCAACTTCGTACAATAATATCATGGGCAGCGCCAGCATGGACTGGGTGAACACATCGGGAGTGGGCGTTATAATCGCCGCTATCACGAAGGATAAAAATATCACCGTTCTGTGATGCCTAGCCAAAAACGCCGAGCCTATTATTCCAATTTTCCCCAATATCACGATTGCAAGCGGCAATTCAAACACAAAGCCAAAGGGCAACACAAAGGTCAACACGAAGTCAAAATACCTGTCCACGCTA
>JAFXOC010000172.1 GCA_017529085.1 Selenomonadaceae bacterium
AAAAAATCCTTTCAAAAATAAGAGAAAAAATCCTTGCGCAACGATTTTTTTTGCGGTATAATTAGTGTAACCAGAGCAAAGTTTTACCCGGAAAGGAAGATGACCTATGGCCGGAATAAATAATGTGGGCTTAAGCTCACTTAATCGCGCTACTGCGGGCGTTAGCAGTAGCATAAAGAAGATTTCTACGGGTTCCAATTACCCGAGCGCATCTTACGGTTCCTCCGAATACGCTATTTCTAAACGTACCAATTCAAACATCGGAGCTTACGATCAATCTATAAAGAATACGCAGAATTCCAATGCTATGTTAAATACCGCGTCTAGCGCTATAAACAACACAGTTGAGTCGCTTACGAGTTTAAGAGAAAACATCTTAAACGCCATGAACGGCACCAACAGCGGCGGAGATTTGGGATTTATTCAGAAAAATATCGATCAGACGATTTCTCAGGTAAATGAGAACGCATCCGTTACATACAACGGTCAACGTCTGATTGACGGCTCAAACTCCGGCACGACGGTTGCGGGCAGTTTCGGATATGATACGGTGCAGTTTGGCAACATGACTTCTCAGGGTTTGGGACTTAGCGATGACAGCGGCAATGCGACGGTTAATGTTGCGGACGGCACGAGTTCTCTTTCGGACGCTCTTGATACTGTTGATAAGGCGTTGGATTCGGCGCTTGATCAGGCGACTTCGTTAGGCGCGGCGCAACAGGGATTAAATTACCAAGAGGCTAACTACACCACAGCGGCGGAAAATTTAACTGCGGCGGAAAGTCAAAACGACGGACTTGACATAGCTGCGGAAGTGACCAGGTTAAAGTCGTCTCAGACTCAACAGCAACTGGCGCTCTTTGGGGTGCAAGCTCACATGAACATGATGAGCAGCCGCGCAAGCGTAGTGGGGCTTTTGAATCAGTAAGATAAAACTAAAAGCGACAACGGTTTTGTTGTCGCTTTTTTTGAATATAAGGAGATCCCATGAATAGAGTAATAATAGTCGTTCCGCAATACAAGCTTGAATTGACACCTATGGAAAGCTTCTCGCTAAATCAGTGTGAAAATATTCTGGGGGGGGGTAAAAACAAGTATGCTATTTCCTTTGTATGCCCTCAATATCTAAAAGAAGCGATTGCAAAACAACATCCCAACCACCGTATAGAAGCTTTTGCCGACAAATTCTTTTTAAGTCTTGAAACTTATAACAAATTGTGTTTTTCTCAAGATTTCTACGAAAGATTTTCACAATATGAATATATGCTGATTTATCATTTAGACGCATTTGTATTTTCGGACAGACTGCAGGAATTTTTAGATATGGGGTACGATTATATCGGCGCGCCGTGGCCGTCTCCCGTAATATGTGGTGAAAAGCGTTTATATGTCGGAAACGGCGGTTTTTCACTCAGACGTATAAAAGCTTTTATTAACGCAATAAAAAATTATGGCGATTGGACAAAAATATTTGAAAAGGACGAGGATTGCTTTTTTTCCTATTTGGGCAAAGTTAAAAACTCCAATTTTCATGTTGCGCCTTTAAGTGTAGCAATAAATTTTGCGTGGGAAATTTTTCCCGAAAAAAACCATAAAAAAATAAAAAAACTTCCTTTCGGTTGTCATGGATTTCACAAATGGGATCCATGGTATTATTTTAAAATATTTTCGGAACTTGGATGGGATGTTAGTTCCCTTATTGATAAAAGTTCATTGAAAAAAACTTTAACTATACCGGAAAAATACAGCATTTACGCATTTGAACGTTTGAAAAGAAATTTAATCCGAGGAGATTCTCTAAAAAAATATTTGCCTAAAGCAAGCGCCCCGGTTTTATGTTGTCCGTTTTCAGCAAGCTACAGTCCTTTTCTACAAGCTTTATATAACGAAGGATATTCAATAGCCAATCCCGAGAATATCATTGTTTACGATATACAAAATGTGGAAGATCTCGTATCCGACTTTAAAAAAGTAACTATTTTCAGGCTGATTGTTAATTTCGACTATGACAATAAGCTAATAAGGATTCTTGAGGAAAACGGCATTGTATACGGCAGGGATTATATTTCCTTTTGGCGGGAATATTTGCGCTATGAATCAAAATTATTGAGAAAAATCGTTTCGCCACAATCAACGGAAAACATTGATTATGATATAAAATTTTATGCTTGATTTCACATCTCATTCAAAATTTTCAGCAACAGCAGTATTCGCGCTTGCTCCGGCGTTAGAAAATCCGCCGATAAAAACTTTTTGTCCACATTTAGCGTTCTTCCCTTTGGCACTTTTGATGAAATCATTACCTTAACGCCTTTTTTTACCGCCTCGTCTAACGCCATTTTCACTGATTTTGAGAAAGTTCCGCTGCCAAAACCCGCGTACACCAAACCTTTTGCTCCAAATCGAAGCGCAGAGCCTAATACTTCGCCGTTGTCCCCT
>JAFXOC010000173.1 GCA_017529085.1 Selenomonadaceae bacterium
CCATGCGCCGTGTTTTAATCTCGTCTTGAACCGCGCCCGCCGCGTTTGGAATCGGTCTTTCTTCTTAAATCCGTCAAACGCTCGTCACTGTCTTTTAAAAATCTCGAAAGTTTATCTTCAAAGGAGGCAGATGTAGGTCGCGCTCCCCTTCTAAAATCACTGTTACGGTTAAAAGATTTTGGAGCTTTGGGCTCCTCTTTCTTTTCCTCGGCTTGTTTGATGGAAAGCCCGATTTTGTCGCCGTCCACGTTTAAAACTTTGACTTTGACTTTGTCCCCTTCGGACAAAAAATCGCGCACCTCTTTTACGTACACACTCGCAACTTCCGAGATATGAACAAGCCCGGTTTTTCCCTCCTCAATATCCACGAAAGCTCCGAAATTCGTAATGCCCGTAACAACGCCTTCTAGGACACTGCCTACTTCAATGGCCAAAACAATTTTCCTCCCCAAAAAAATTTATCTATCCTTCCTAACAAGGCTGTAAGGAATTTCCCCCGCCTTTACCATACCTAGTTCCTCTCTTGCGATCTTTTCCACATAATTTATATCGTTTAAAAGATCCCGTTCCTTTAAAAGCTCCGCGTTCTCGCGCTTAGCCAGTTCCAAACGGCTGTCTGCGGCTATTTGATCGCGTTCTACCTGATTTAAATGTACTTGCTGATTTATTAAGACGGAGGAAAAGTAGATTATGAAAAGAGCCGCAACTAAAATCCACTTATATTGACGTCCCTTCCCCTTTCTACTCATAAATTCACTTCCCCGCTATTTTTCCGACCACTGAAAATAATCCGTTGTAGCTATTCTTCTAAACACAGAATTACATTCTTTACAATTGAAATGATCTTTTACGTTTTCCATATCAGGCTTACCGTCTACAATCCTTACCGGCTGACCCTCCACATAATCCATCCGTTCGCCGCAACGCGGGCAAGTCGCTTTGCCGTCCGCTCCCCTTTTCAGTTCCATGGGAGGAATGTCCCCTGTACGCAAAAGTTTCTTTTTAGGTTTTTGCAGAGGAAATTTATCGAAAAATCCCGAATTTAAGAGTTCTCGATAAAAGACGCTGCAAGACTCGCAGACATATTTCGGCAAAGTTGCATCCATGTCCACCTTGCCGTTTACGATTTGCACCGGACCTCCTTCCTCTCGTTTAAGAGGAGCGTTGCAATCGGGGCAAAGGAAACTGCCGTCTTTCTTATTAAGTTGTATAAGCGCCATACGCACCACCAAATCTCACAGTCAAAAAGTCAAAAATATCCGTACGTCATTTTCTAAATATATTCAATAAATTTTGTGAAAATCCTTTTTAAACTTAAAAGTAAATATCGAAAATTTATGCCTACATTATGACTTGTTTTTTTGAAAATACTCTGATAAAAAACGCGCAATTTCTTTCGCAGAATTTTCCTTTGCAAGCGTTTTTGCCGACTGCGCCATATTCTTATAAATTTTTTCGTCAAACAAAATTAAATTTGCCTTTTCCAAAATAGATTCGTTTTTATGAACCCAAATCGCCGCGCCTCTTTCTTCGGCGTAAATGGCGTTTTTTGTTTCAGGTCCCGGTATAGGTTCATGCAAAAGCATGGGGAGGGAGAATGAGAAAGCTTCAGTCATGGTAAGCGCGCCCGGCTTTGTGATAATAAGGTCGCTTGCCGCCATCAATGTGTAAATATCTTTTGTATAAGAAAAAATTTTCATTTCATGTTTTGAATTTTCTGCTCGCGATTTAACTCTGTCGAAAAGGGTTGAGTTTTGCCCGGTTACTACGATAACCGCGACTTTTTCTTTTAAATTTTCAAGCTCCGCCAAAGATTTTTCAATGCCGCCCAATCCTAGCCCGCCGCCCATGATTAAAATAACCTTTAAAGCCGAATTTATACCGAGACTTTCCCTTGCTTCGCTCTTTAAAATATTCTCCCTTGGCAAAACGGGTATGCCAAACGCGTAAACCTCTCTGCCGTAACCTTTCTCCTTTAGCTTTTGTTTCATTTCCTCCGTTGCCACAAAATATAAATCCACATTTTTATAAAGCCAAATATCGTGAAGCGAATAATCCGTAAGCACAGCCGCAAGGGGCGGTTTTTTCCACAATCCGAAATTGCGTAAAAGCGCCGTCGCGCCTTCGGGAAAAGGATGAGTTGCGACTATCATATCGGGATTTTCACGCTTTAAAATTTTATTCATGAAAGGGGAGGTCAAAAGCGAGAACGCAATTCCCGTAAGGTTTCCGATAACCCCTCCTTCGGAGACTTTATAAAATACGTCGTATAAGTTCGGCAAAAATGACAACATTCTCAAATAAATAATTTTTAGTAACCACGGGAAAAAAGCGCGATCTTTATCCGTAAAATCTATTATTTTTATCTCGTCTTGCGGAAATTTTGCTTTCAGGGCGGCGGCGACGGCTTCTGCGGCTCGTATATGCCCCGAGCCGACGGATGCCGTAACAATCAAAAACTTCATGCGCTTATACCCCCGTCCACGCTCCATATAGCCCCCGTCACAAAAGAAGCTTTATCGCTTGCCAAAAACTCAATCACGGAGGCTACTTCGTAAGCTTTGCCTATCCTACCCAAAGGATAAATAGACGCCATTTCGTTTAAAGCCTCATCGTAATTTCTTCCCGCAAATTGTTTTTCTGTCATTGGGGTCAAAACATCCCCGGGCGCTACTGCGTTTACCCGTATGTTAAAACTTGCAAGTTCTAACGCTAGGGATTTTGTAAAAGCAACGACTGCGCCTTTTGAAGCCGCATAAAGCGCACAGCAATAATTTCCTCTAATTCCCGCGTCTGATGCAACGTTTACCACGGAAGCGGATTTGTTTTTCATAAGGTAAGGAACGGCGGCTTTTGTCAAAAAGAATGTTCCCTTAACATTTGTCGTCATGATCTCGTCGAATTCATTTTCATACGTGTCCAAAACAGGAGTTTGCGCATAAATCCCCGCAGAATTAACAAGGGTATCGATGCCTACCATAAAATCCGTCGCGAATTTAACGGCTTTTTCGCATTCGTCAACATTTTTTATATCCGCGCGAAAAAAACGAACATTATTCGACGCCAGGTATTTTAACGCATTTTCACCATTCGATGTATTTCGTCCCAAAATAACGACAAAATCGCCTTTATCCGAAAACAGTTTTGCCGTAGCCAACCCTATACCGCTAGTTCCGCCGGAAATTATGACTCGTTTCAAAAAAAATGCCCCCAAAGTTGTTCGTTAAGTGTGATGCCGCTTATTTTTCATTATAACTCATAATTATTGGTTTTTCCACAAAAATAAAATACGCCGCCAACTTAACGTCGGCGGCGTATTTGAAGTGCCACCCTGAGAGGGGGAGGGCAACTTATTCATAGCTCTCTACATTCTGTATCATAATAGTCTTTCCCGTTGCCTCGTACAATTGCACAACGCTTGACCAATCCCCGTAATACCCATCGGTCCACACAATCGATCTTGTGAGTTCCGCCGTATCGTCAAATATACCCCAACCGGCTTTTTTATAGTCCTTGACAATTTTTTCATATTCCTTGAGCAATTCCGGGTGCATGGAACGAAATGTGGCTTCCATTAAGGGATGCGGTCGCCACCATAAGACTATATCTTTTTGCTTTTTGAATGTAGCAAGTACCGAGCGGATTTTCTTGCAGTAATTTTCCGTATACTTAAGCATGGAACTTAGGCTCGTATTGTATAAAACAGCTTTTTTCCCTTTAAGCAATTTTTTCCACGCCTTGGGCAATCGAAAATCTTTCCTTTCGGCATGCGCTACTTTGTCGAGTTTCGGCGAGCCTAAGCCGAGAATTCTCTTCTCCCAAAAGGCGCGGTCGGAGACATTCGTGTTTTTTATAAGCACATTTATATAGGCTTCCCGCATTTTTTCCGACTGTACGATAACCAAATCCGAATTTAAAACTCCGGGGGTTAAAACGAAGTGTTGAATACCCTTTACCGCTTCTTCATTATCGGGGTCAATCTCTCCAAGTACGAAATACGGGATATATACAAGCTTATCCGTACAATTTTTGAGATTGGTCGAATAAAACCTCTCGTCAACGGAGGTAACGAGATTGTTTGCATCGTAACAATTATGAATAAAAATCATATCGGGGCGCATTTCGTTAAGATCGATTTTGTTACAGTCAAGAACCGGAACATTTTGAGGAAACTCTGCGCCTTCGTAATGCCAAGCGGCTGCGCTGCCATCGGGATTTCTATCCGCGTATGGAATTGGCATAACGTAAGCTTTGCAATGCTCCGTATCTTCGGTCGCCGCCTGCCAAACGCTTTCTAAGCTGTCCCACATACTGGCTTTATACGGAAGAAACACAATCTCTTTTTTGAAATTATTTTCGTTTTTGGTTTGTTGCACAAGCTTTTGCAAAATATCTACAATCAGAGAACGAATCTCCGCTCTTTCGGCTTCGGATTCAATTTTACTCATCTGTTTAAATGCGAGAATCATGCCGTCGTATATTTCGACGTAATTACCCCAATGTTCTTTTGGCAATCCGTCACAGCAGAGATCTCTGATGATTGTAAGTTGCTGCAAAATAGAATTTTTCGCGACTCTGTCGGTAACATCCGACGTATGGGTCAACCTATTCTCAATTGCGAATAATTCCCTTAACAAACGCTCTTTTATAGCCATGTCATACTCCTCAATATATGTATAGTGAACGACAAAAATATTTTTACTTGGTTTTGCCCCCGCCCTTCGGGCGGGGGCAAAATACAAAATTTATTGTCGTACACTATAGTAAACAACAAAAATAGTTGCGCTTGATTTAACTTATCATTGTTTATTTAGGCGCTGCAAACTATTCGTGCGCCGCCCAGAACACCAAGAAATCCTTTTCCGGTAGCGGCTTAGAGTTTAGATAGCCTTGACCGTAGCGGCAACCCAATGAAAGCAACAATTCTTCCTGCTCGGGTGTTTCGATGCCCTCGCAGAGCACCTTCATGTTTAAAAGATGACCCAGCTCTATTATATTTTTTAATATGCTTTGCATTCTGTCAGAATCGTCGGAGGCGACAAGCAACGAACGGTCTATCTTCATTACGTCCATGGGAAGATAGTTTAAAAGAGTGTACGAGGAATACCCGGAACCAAAATCATCGACTGAGATGGTAAAGCCCATTTCTTTTAAGGATTTTATGATGTGTATGGCGTTTTCCCTTTCGCGCTTTTGATCTAAATCGCCAAAGACAGTTTCCGTCAACTCAAGTTCGATTAAACCCTTCGGCAATTTGTACTTCTTCACCAACGCGCGGATTTTGCCCAAATAATTTTCTTCCGTCATGTGCAAACGGCTTTGGTTTACCGAAATGGTAACGGGCTTTTTGCCCTCGTCCAAGGCGCGACGCTGGAACTTAAACACTTCTTCCAATAAGTAGTGGTCAACGGGGATAACGAACCCGTTCTGCTCAAAGAGGGGAATGAATTTTCCCGGCGGCAAAAATCCCATGTCCTTGCTTATCCAGCGCACAAGAGCTTCCGCGCCCACTATCTTCTTTGTCTTTATATCGTATTTAGGCTGATACCAAGGCACAAATTCCCCGTTCTTCAAGGAATTTTCCATTATGTTTTCAATTTTTTGGTCAAACTCTAAGTTTTCTTTTAATTTATCATCGAAAATCATCACGTGATTAGGCGAATTTTTCGCTTCATGGGATGCGATATGCGCCTGCTCCACGGAGAGCGTGACGTTTTCATCGTAATGAGAAAGTCCGCCTTGCATGTGGAGCCAAATTCTCGCTTCCGGCGTGATGATATAGCCGTAATCTTCCACTACAGCTGCCGCTAAAGCTAAGGCGTATTCATCGTTTTCACATTCGGCGAGAAGGACGAGATGCCCCGCATCGTTTCCGGCGGCAACCGCCAATACGTGAGATTCGGCTTGCAGTTGTTCCGCCATGGTTTTAAGCTGACTTATCAAAAGTTCCTCGCCGTAAGGAAGCGCAACCGCGGTTTTGCTGTTCATGGAGAAAATCATCATATAAAGCTGTATATCGGGATTTTTTGCCAGCGCGGCTTCAACTAAGCCGGGCGCAACCTTGGTAAGATAACGGATATTCGGAAGATCGTAACGCATATCGGTATCCGCTACCCGCTCGACTTCTTCATAATGGGCGCGGCGCATACGATAACGACTGTAAAGAATAAAACCTATTGCGCCGATTATAAGAATAAGAGCGCCTAAAACTCGCATCGGGTAATGATAGAGTATCCATTGGGGGGTTATGTTTTGTCCGGTGCGCGACGCACTCATCATATCGTGAAGTTTGGTAATGTCAAGATGTGAAATTTCCTTGCTCATTATGCGCCAAAGCCTGGGGTCTGCGCCTTGGTAAATACCAAGCGCCACAGGCATTTGAAATAAAGTATCGGTCTCCGCTTCAAGATTATAAGTCCCGGTCTGCTCAATTAAGTAGGGCACTTCGCTTCTGGGGGCGAACACCACGTCCGCCCTGCCCTCGTTGACGGCGCGAAATCCATCTTGTATGGACTTTACGTAAAACCGTTTATCCTCGCCGTAAAGAGGCTCGATAAAGTTCGGCGTATAGGGTTCGTCGGCAATGAGCGCCGCTACATCGGAATCTATCGCGTCGTCGTCCCTTCTTCTTACGGCGACGAAATCAAAATTTATATAGGAAGCGGTGGGCACGGCGTTTACGGTTGCAGCCCAACTAAAATCGCAGAGAATATCCGCTAAAATATCGATTTTACCAAGTTCCAAAAGTTTCAGCGCATCTTCTCGGGTATCGGTCTTTACGAATTCTATGTTTATATTGAGATCGTTGCCCATTTGCTCGACAAGAGCCGGTATGACGCCTTTAGCCTCTTTGCCGTCGTAATATCCGTAAGGCTGAACGGTTGTTTGAATGGCGACTTTAAGGGTTTTCTTGTCGTTTAAATATTCTTGCTCGGACCGAGAAAGAATAAGCGGTACGCCGCCTTTTCGCAAATATTTGTTCTGCAAACGTTCCCTTATGTCAAACTGATCCATAAGCATAGCGTCTTGAGCGCGGTTTGCCTCCGCCCATAGATCTTTCCTGTCGGCGCGGATTAACAGGCGGTAGCTTTGACGGTCAAAATCCGCCACAACATTTTTTGCTTTGTTAGGTTCCAAAATGGGGGCGATATAGCCGTCGATCTCTCCCTTGTCAAAAGAATCCGCCATATCGTAGTACGCGGCGTACGGAACCAAATCGTACGTAAAATTCTGATCCTTGGCGACTTTGGGGAAAGAGGGAATTGGCGCATTATAGGGAATATAGCCGACTTTCATGTGAGACTTTACCTTGCCGTCTTTTGTAATCAGCCCCATGGAATAGCGTCCGACAACGTGTTCGGTACGCTTTGCGAATGGCAAACTTCTGTAATCCCCGGGCATGGCGGGCAAAAAGTCAATTTCCCCCGCGTTTAGTTTCTCTCCCATTTCCTTCCACGAACGGCAAGGAACGTAAATCATTTTCCAGTTGCCGTAACGGGCGAGAAATTCCATATACTCGTAGCCGTACCCTTCAAAATGCCCCGGACGATTTTCGTTCAGAAATCCGATACCGGAAATATAACCCACTCTGATAACGTGACGGCTGTCGGCGCTTACCAAAGGCGAAAGCGCTACAAATAGAAACAAAAACAACGACAAGATTTTTTGCATTCTGAGTCCCCCAAAATTTGCTGTTTTATCATAAAATTTTTTCGACAAAAAAAGAATTTCTCCTTCATTGAGAAAAAGGAAAAAGAAAAAAAAAGGCGAATAGATTATCTTAGATAAGTGATTTGGGACTAAGTTCCAAGAAAGGAAAAATCATGAGTAAAATTTTGGTAGTAGACGATGATGAAATGAATTTACAAATGGCGGAATTTATATTGAAAAAGGATTTTCCCAATGTAGAAGTTACCTGTGTGGACAGCGGGTATAAATGTATAGAGCGGTTGCAGAAGCAAACGACTTACGATCTTATATTGCTTGACGTGCAGATGCCCAGAATGGACGGTATAAAAACCCTTGAGATGATTCGCGCTCATCAAAATTGGCAGAGTATCCCCGTGGCATTTTTAACTGCGTCGGCGGATAAGAATACGGTTATAAAGGCGGGGCTTTTAAAGGTTGCCGATTACATAAAAAAACCTTTTATGCCCAAGGATTTGTCGGAGAGGGTAAAGAAAATCCTAGATGCAAATCAAAAGAAAAAAGCGGAAGAACAAGAAGCGGAAGCGGATTTGATGGCGCAGCTTATGAATTTGGGAGAATAAGATGAAAATGGGAAGCGCGGAGATGTTTCAAGGGGCAAGTTTTTTGCCTTTTGCGAGACATCTTGCAAACAACCGCTATTTGCGCGCGGTGCGTCACTCTTTTTTTGCGATATTGCCTTTTTTGCTGGCGGTGTCTCTTATTGATGTGATTGTAGGGCTTATTTTTAGTCCCTTCGGACCCATTTTCGGCGAAAAGGGATTAAATTTGGGATTCATAATTACCGGGCTGACCGGAGAAGAATATCTGCAGCATTGGGCGGTTTCTCTTATGATGCAATGCAGGCGCATGATAGACTTAGGCTACGGAATGCTTTCAATAGTCTTTACAATGAGTTTTTCGCGCCGTCTTGCCGAAATTTGGGGCGCGGATACTTTGATGACTTCGCTGTGCGCTCTGGCCGCTTTTGTGTTCTTTATACCGGTTGATACGGCGTTAGAGAGCGACATATCTCAATATACCATGGGACGACGCTTTTTGCCCGCTTTTGTTGTGGCGATTGTAGCCTCGCGCATATACGCATGGGTATCCTCAAGATCTTTCAGCAAACACGAAGCTCTTCCCTTTTTACCAAAAAATTTGGCGCGTTTTTTTAACGCGGGGGTTCCCGTCACGATTACTTTTGTCATTTTGACGATACTTTCCCTGCTCTTTGGAGCTACCGTGTCTTCGGTCGTAGATTTCATAAAAGAAAATGTGCCGCTTTCCATATATCAGCACCCGATTTTTGCGCTTTTATACCAAGGTTTGGTATCTCTCTTGTGGTGGTTCGGGTTCCCCGGTTACGGTTTTACGTCGACGATTCAGGAAATCGCGTATTACCCTGCGCAGTTAAGCAATCAGGTAGGCGATACGTCGTATATTTTCACCAGCGGATTTTTTAATGCCGGCACGCTTCACATTTTAGGTCTTATAATTGCAATCCTGGTTTTTTCCAATCACAAAAAATGGCGAAGAGTGGCTTATATATCCATACCGTGCGCTTTTTTCAACATACAGGATCCTCTTATGTTTTGTCTGCCCGTGATTTTAAATCCGGTTTTCTTCATTCCGTACATTTCGGCCCCCATTGCGAATATAGCGCTTGGATATGTGGCGATTTTGTGGGGTATTGTCCCCGCGTTTTCCGAAAGCGTTCCTTGGACAATGCCCGTTATTTTAAGCGGAATTATCGGCACCGACTCGTTTATGGGTGGCGCATTGGAAGTGGTGTGGCTCATTACGGATATTTTCATCTACGCGCCCTTTGTAATAACAGCGAATATGCTTGAATTTGGGGAGGACGAATCATGAGTTTCTCTCGGGAGGACAACATACACAGGCGGTTTTATTTTTTAAACGCCACTGTTTCTATTGTTTTGTTGGTAGTTATCGTAGTGTCTATCCTGCAATTCGGAGCCGCCGCATTTGAAGGAAAACGGACGGTTGGGATTATTTTACCGGGAAAAGAGACGGATATCGGCTGGAACGAAAGCAACTCAAAGGGTTTAAAGGGCGTGTGTCAAAAACTGGGGTTTGAACCGATTATTGCCGAAACGGTCGGGACGGATATGAGAAGTTTGTCAAAAGCCGTAGATTATCTCGCTCAAAAGGGGGCTAAGACCGTATTTTTCGCAAATACTGAAAATCTATACGAAGCCGCCAATATCGCATCGACCCATCCTTCGATTTCGTTTTACGGAATGGCGCTTGACGACACCGGAAACACGGTTCGCAAATATAGCGTAAGATATGCGGAAAGTTATTATCTCGCCGGAATTTTGGCGGGACTTAAAACCAGAACAAACAGGTTGGGATTTATTGCCCCTCATCCTTCTCCGGCGCAGCATCAGATGATAAACGCTTTTGCAATAGGCGCAAAACAGGTTAATAAAGATGCTAAGGTACTGCTTGCTTGGACGGGAGCGTTTTCTGCGTCCTCGCTCGAAGAACAAGCCGTTCGGGATATGAAGGCTAATGCGGTAGATACTTTGACCTATTTTGGCGACGGTGACACTATACCCAACGCCGCATCAAGAGCCAGAATTGATTATATTTCCCTGTATTTCAAACATTCAAGCATATATAATTTGGCAGTAATAAACGTAAATTGGGAAAAAATTTATCTCAATCTGTTAAGAAAAGAAAACAGCAATGTTAATGTGAATTACATCGCAACCTTACAGAACGACGACGTGGATATCATTGTCAACAGAAACCTTAACTCAAGGCACCAAGCGATTTTTGGGGCGGAGGCTTATGAGGTAAAGAACGGCAAAAACATTTTTACGGGACCCATAAAAGATAATCGAGGGGTTTTAAGGGTGAAAAACGATGAAGTGATAGGGGTAAAAAATCTCGACTCCATGAGTTATCTGGTGGAAGGAGTGAGAGTGCTTGGCAACTGATGATTTGTACGGCGATCTTGACGACGCCCTTGACAGAGCGGCAAAAAAGGAAAAACAGAATACCTTCCGCTTTGCCCTAACGTTGGTGGGAAGGTTTTTTATATTTTTAGTGGCGCTGATAATGTTGGGCGCTCTCATATTAAACCGCATGGAGACACTTTTAAACGAAGAAGCCGAAGTTTTGGTCTCTCACGAAGCGGAAACCACTGCGGATATTGCAAGAGACAGATTCGGCGGCGAGCTTGAGCAACTGCGCCGTTTTTCCGTAGCTATAGACGAAAATAAAATAGCGAGAAATCAACTTGTCACTTTGATGGAACAAGTCGAGCCGGGAGTTCATGCGGGAATATCCGATATTAACGGGCGCTCGGTATACGGGCAGGAGATATCAAGAGAAGCCAGAGCTCAGCTTGTGCGCTCTGCGGGAGGAGAATCCGCCATCAATTACCACGAAGGCGTGGGACTTTTGCTCTCGGTGCCTATCGTCATAAACGGCAATACTCAAGAGGTTCTTTATAAATATTATGACGATAAAGCTTTGCGCGGAAAATATTTTCACCTTGAAAGCGATTTAAGTAAAAATATTGTCTTTTGGAGCGCAGATGAAAATAAGGTTGTCATACCTTACGCAGGTTACGGCAACGAGGACGACAAATTTTTCGATAAAGAGACCAATGCGCCCTTAGGGAAAACAGATATTGTCGAAAGAGTGCGACTGAGGGGCACTTCGGTTATCTATGACAAGGATATCGACGAAAAATACGCGGTTTTTGCTGCGGAAATTTTCGACGGTTTCTATATGATAGGCTATGCGGAGTGGAACCCCATCGTAAGCAATCTTTTGCACATTCATAGACTTGTGCTGTGGGTGTTCTGGCTCCTTTTGATACTCTTTGGAATTTATACCCTTTATTCGTTCACGGCGGAACTTAAAGTCTCAGAAAGCGACGAATTATCCGCTGCAAAGAAGGAAGCGGACAGAGCCAATCAAGCGAAAAGCGAATTTTTGGCGAATATGAGCCATGAGATTAGAACTCCCTTAAACGCCGTTCTGGGTATGAACGAGATGATTTTAAGGGAAGTCGGCGAAGGTCCCTTAAAAAATTACGCATGGAACATAAAAAGCGCCAGCGAAACGCTGCTTTCGCTTATCAACGATATACTCGATTTCTCAAAGATAGAGTCCGGCAAGATGGAACTTGTAAACGCCGAATACTCCCTCAGCTCGATTTTAAATGACATCTTCAATATGATTCGCTTTAAAGCGGAAGGAAAAAATTTAGAGTTTAAAATCGAGGTGGACGAAACTGCGCCGGACGCTTTAATAGGCGACGAGGTGCGTGTGCGTCAAGTTATCGTTAATATTTTAAACAACGCCGTGAAGTATACGCAAAAAGGCTCCGTTACATTTAAAGTGGCTTGGGAAAAAAAGAACGACGAAACGGCGCTTTTAAAATTCATGTCGATAGATACCGGTATAGGCATAAAAAAAGAGGATATCGGAAAACTATTTTCAAAGTTCGAAAGGCTTGACCTTGAGAGAAATCGCAATGTGGAAGGCACGGGGTTGGGGCTTTCCATAACCATGAACCTCGTTCGCATGATGGGCGGGGAGCTAAAGGTTGAAAGCGAATATGAAAAGGGCAGCGTATTTACCATTGAGATACCTCAAAAAATGCCCCGTTACGACGCTATAGGGGATTTCCACAAGAGAGTAGAGGACTTTTTGCGTCAACAAAAGGAGTATCAGGAGAGTTTCGTTGCGCCGGAAGCGGAAATTTTGGTTGTAGACGATAACGAGATGAATCTCTATGTTGTGGAAAATCTCTTAAAACGCACCAGGGTCAAAGTAACCAAAGCGTTAAGCGGTAAGGAATGTCTGAACAAAATCGCCGAGCAGCATTTTGACATAGTGTTCCTTGATCACATGATGCCGGAGATGGACGGCATTGAAACTTTGCAAAAAGCCCTGGCTTTGCCAAACAGTAAGTGTAAGAACACGCCATATATCGCGCTCACCGCAAACGCCATTGCGGGAGTACGGGATATGTTCATAAAGAAAGGATTTACGGATTATCTTTCAAAACCTGTGGACAGCAAGGCGCTTGAGAGGATGCTCATGCACTATCTGCCGAACGATAAAGTGCTGACGGGTGAAGATATAAAAGATGAAGATGAATTTGTTGAAGAAACCGTCGAAGCAGCAGCAGAACCGATGGCGGCAATCGAAACCAATGAGCAACAAGCCGTAGAAATGCCTGAAGGAAAGTATATAGATGTAGAAACGGGACTTTCATATAGCGGCGGCTCGGAGGAGATGTATAAAAAATTCATCACCATGTTTGTATCGAGAAAGGATAAAGTTGCCGAGCAGCTTCAAAACGATTTCGATACGGAAAATTGGCAAGATTACACCACTCATATCCACGCAGTAAAATCCACATCGCTGTCAATGGGCGGAAAAATATTATCCGAATGCGCAAAAGCGTTAGAGATGGCGGGTCACGCCTATTTAGCGGGGGAAGAAGCGGAAGAAAATCTTTCATACATAAAAGAACACCATGAGGAAGTGTTAGATTTATACGAAAAGTTTGTGGCTGAAGCAAAAGAACGCAAACTGATAGAAGAATGAAAAACAAGAAATAAACCACAAAACAAAAAATCAACGTACCCGGGAGTCCAGAGGGCTACGCCCTTTGGCGGGGTCAAGGGGCAGCGCCCCTTGCGGGGTTTGGGGGGCTGCCCCAACGAGAAAAAGGAAGGAGGGAGTTTTAATGAGGATAATAATATTTGACTTGTCGCATAATTTTCGAAGAGAGCTGACGAAGGAACTCCTTCCGTTGCTTCCTGAGGGAAGTTTGATAGAGAGTTCGGG
>JAFXOC010000174.1 GCA_017529085.1 Selenomonadaceae bacterium
ATTTGAAAGATTATGGTCTACATTGCATACAAAAGAAGATTGGCAGTCTATAGAAATTGACGGCATAAATTTCGGACGAGAGATTTATCGTTCTTATCTGCGATTTGTATCCGGTAAATTTGATCCGGAAAAATATGAAATGGATTTGAGACGTATTTTAAGAGAAGCTTTATCCCGTATTGTTTATTATGGAGAATATTTTGCGCAAAATGATGTTAAGGCTGTTACTATGACTGACGGACTTTATGAAGAGGGATATGTTCGTATTCTGGCTTGGCATTACGGAGCGAAAGTTTACGCTATTGATTGGGGTAGGGTTCGTTACTATCCTCAGGGACAAGAAGGTATTTTTGTAAAAGATCTTGATTATCCCGCTATTTTTAATAAATTGTCTAAAGAAGAACAGTTAGATGGAATAGCTTGGGCAAAGAAAGAATTAGACTCTCGATTGAGGGGAGCGAGTACGGAAATATCTTTAGTGGCTAAAAGTCCTTGGGCGGAGTCAAAAAATACTAAAAGGTTGTTGGCTGATAACGATACATTTAAAGTTGTTATAGTGCCGCATAGTGTCATTGATGACGCTTATCCGTATGGGCAATTTATGTTTGCTGATCATGAGGACTGGCTGCGATTCCTTGGTGAAATTTCGGAGCGAACGGATTACGATTGGTATATTAAATATCATCCTATTGCCGGCAGAGAAAGCACGGAATTATGGAACGATATTGTGAAAAGCTATCCGCGCATAAAAAAATTGCCTCTTAATTCATCGCCACGTCAAATGAGAGATGAAGGATTAGAGTTTGCTCTTACTTTATGGGGAAGTTGCGGCTATGAGTATCCTTTGCTAGGTATACAAGTTATAACGGCGGGTCCAAATCCTTACATAAATTATGATTTTTGTTGGCAGGTAAATACAAGGGAAGAGTATGAAAATATGCTTTTGAGATTGCCTGAAATGCATAAGCATATTAATGCCGAAGAGATATATCAATATTATTGTGTTAGTATGCGTTATGCTTTGCCATATTGGCAACCTAAAGAGGATATTTTTTATCCCAAACGACAAATGTATACAGCCGATGCGCCGCAGCCTTTGAAGTGCAATATGTACGGACGACTGGAAGGATATAAAGACAACTTTGGTTCATGGCAGTATCGTTGGTTTATGGATGAATTTACGCCTGAGTTGCATGAACAGTTGTTAAAGAGATGCAGAGATAATATAAATATGGCAACGGCGGCAGGCGATGATAAGTTTTAGGGAGATGATTTTATGCGTAGCCCTGCGGATATGATTATCATAGAAATTGATATTACTAATGCGTGTGAACATTCGTGTTCAAATTGTACGCGTATGTGTGGACATCATAAAAAACCTTTTTTCATGGGGTTTGATACATTTAAAAAGGCGGTTGATTCATTAGCGGAGTTTCCCAATACGATAGGCGTAATAGGCGGAGAGCCTACATTGCATCCGGAATTTGAAAGGTTTGCAAATTATGTGAAAGAAAAACGCATAATTACGGACATTAAACTAGCCAGAGAACCGATTGTGAATATGCAGGGTTATCAACAATTTTTCGGGGGGGGGTGGACAGGTAGGAACGCAGTGTTGTTGTCATCTTTAAACAATTCATATTATAAACACTTTGAAACCATCAATGATACATTTACCCGTCAACTTTTGAACGATCATAACAATGAATGTCTGCATCAGGCTCTTCTTATGAGTCGTAAAGAACTTGGAATTTCCGATGAAGAATGGATAAAAAAACGCAACGCCTGTTGGGTGCAAAATACTTGGTCGGCTACAATAACGCCTAAAGGCGCATTCTTTTGCGAAGTGGCGGGGGCGCTTGATATGCTTTTTGACGGTCCCGGAGGATGGCCGATTGAACCCGGTTGGTGGCGACGAAAACCCGAAGAGTTTGGGGAACAGTTGGAATGGTGTGAGATTTGTGGCGGATGTTTGGATGTTCCGAAAAGGCTTTCTAATGAGGAATTAGACGATGTTACGCCGGAAATTTTTGATAGACTCAAAAACATTGGCAGTCCGAAAGCTTTGGGCGGACGATGCGTTGTCCATGACCCGAAAGATTATGAAAAATTTAAGGATCCGACTTTTACCGGCAACAACGATTATATGGTTGCTGGCGGCAATGTGCGGACGACTGCGGAAAATCGCAACCTTTACCCGCGTTCCGTATTGCTTTGTGCCGTAGAAAGTTGGCGGGAGCGTGTAGAGCGGGTTGATCCTCCGGATTGGATTGCGATTGCTGAGGAGGAATATAAGGACAAAATCTCGTGGTTGCTTTCAAATTGCATATTAAATCCCGGTTGCGTTTATTTTAGGGTTGGCGAATACGTTGTGTTCAACGTTAACGCAAGAGCGGTTCGCGATAAGGTACGTTGGTCGCAGATTTTACCGGAGAATATTATGGAAGCGTATCCGAGTGATAAGCGCATTGAAATTACGGACAAGCTTTTGGAGAAATTAACCGGGTATTTGAAACAATTAGGGGAAAATAAGGATTATAAAGTTAAGTTCTTGTAAAATGGCTGTGGGAGTTGGTATGACGTGAGAAAAAGGGTTTTGGTGACGGGCGGCGCGGGTTTTTTGGGTTCCCATCTTTGCGATAGACTTATTCGCGAAGGTTCAGATGTAATCTGTGTGGATAATTTGTTTACCGGAAATAAAGACAACATACGTCATTTACTGGGAAACCCATATTTTGAGTTCATACGCCACGATGTAACCGTGCCGTTATATGTGGAAGTAGACCAAATCTATAATTTGGCTTGTCCCGCAAGCCCTATCCATTATCAGCACGATCCGATTCAGACCGCTAAAACCAGCGTTTTGGGCGCGTTAAATATGTTGGGGTTGGCAAGACGCGTAAAGGCAAGAGTCTTGCAGGCTAGCACGTCGGAAGTTTATGGCGACCCGGAAATTCATCCGCAACCTGAAAATTATCGAGGCTGTGTCAATCCTATAGGCATACGTTCTTGTTACGACGAGGGAAAACGTATGGCTGAGACTTTGTTTTTTGACTACAAACGTCAGGAAAATCTTGATATTAAAGTTGTGCGTATTTTCAATACTTACGGTCCCCGTATGAGTCTTAACGATGGAAGAGTTATTTCAAACTTTATCGTGCAGGCTTTGAAGGGCGAAGACATCACAATATACGGAGACGGTTCGCAAACAAGGAGTTTCCAGTACGTGGATGATCTTATCGAAGGCATGTATAAAATGATGAACGAAACGGATAAGGATTTTTGCGGACCTGTAAATATAGGCAATCCGGGCGAGTTCACCATTAAACAGTTGGCGGAAAAGGTTTTGAACATGACGAGTAGCGCGTCTAAAATCGTATATAAACCTTTGCCGTCCGATGATCCCGCGCAGCGTTGCCCGGTCATAGATTTGGCGATTAAGAAATTGGATTGGAAACCGCATATACCGCTTGAAGAAGGACTGAAAAAAACAATAGAATATTTTAGACCGTTGATATAATTCACGGTCGGAGGGGCGCATAAAGATGATCAAAGTTTCGATAATCATACCTGTTTACAATACGGAAAAATACATAGCGGAGTGCTTAGAGAGCGTAATATCTCAAGAACTAAAAGATTTTGAAATACTTTGCATAGACGATGCGTCTACGGATAATTCGCCGGAAATTATGCGAAAATATACGGAAAAAGATAAGCGCATTCGCATTATTACATTGCAAAAAAATGGAGGGCAAGCGGCAGGACGAAATCTTGGAATGAAAAATGCCGAAGGAGAATACGTTTACTTCTTGGATTCTGACGATATGTTGCAAGAAGGCGCTTTGCAGTCCATGTGTTCTTTGATAGATCAATATCAAGTAGATGGCATGGTTTTTAACGCCGAAGATTTTTACGAATCATCGGAGCTTGAAAAGGAAGCGCCCATACTTCCTGGAGTTACTTCCGCTATGGAGAGTAGGGGAGTTATAGATGGGGAGTCCATGTTCCTTGCCATGGGCGAAGAAGGTCGTCCATGTTGTCAGCCCGGCAGGTTTTTGTGGAAACGATCGTATTTATCGGAGAATAATATTATAAACGATGCGGAAACTTCTCCCCATGAGGACGAGTTGTTTTTCTTGAAAGCTGTGTTGTCTGCAAAACGCATGGTAGCTGCGACGAATGTGTTTCATCTGCGGCGGTATAGGGCAGATTCTGTTATGACGGGTCGCACGTTTTTACACGATCTGCGTCATTGTCAGTCGTATTTGCTGTTGTGGTTAAGAAGCGCAGAATTCTTAAGAGAACATGATTTTTTGAATGGTGATTGCGCCAGGGTTGCTTATGATTATATCGGTATGTTTTTAAAAGGTGGATTGTATTACGCCAAAAGATTTACGTCAGAGCAAAGAGCTAAATTGCGGTTTAATAATCTGTTAGATGCTTGTATTTTGGAAACTTTGCTGGCGGAGTGCGCACCGAATCGTAGAGCGGAAGTATTTTTGAAGGAAGATGATTTAGAGCAGGTATTGAAGAAGGATAGAGTTTTCTTATATGGAGCGGGGATATGCGGTCAAAAACTGTTGCAGTTGCTGTTGCAATGTGGCTATCCAAGGGAAAAGATATTTTTTGCTGTTACAGACCGTCAGGGAAAGACAAGTGTAGAGGGTTTCCCAGTCTTTAATTTTAAAGATATAGATGATTTTGACAATCAAAAGGATATGTTCGTTGTAGCCGTTACAAAAAAGTGGCAAGGCGAGATTGCCTCCATGTTAAAAACGAAAAAATACTCGTATGTTGCGCCGGATTACGGATACGCTGTGATGGCTGCGCCTAGCGATGAGGGAAAATAGCGAACATACCATGTAAAGCGAAAATGGGTTGATGATTCTTGGCGGCGGATATAAAGGTTTCTTTCATAGTGCCTGTGTTTAATGTTGAAAAATATCTGGTCAGGTGTATGAATAGCATCGTAAACCAGACTTTACGCGAAATCGAAATAATTTGCGTTGACGATGCGTCTACAGATGATTCGCCTAATATTTTAAGACGCTATGCGTCCGGCGACCATCGGATAAGAATACTGCATAGCGGCGAGGGAAACGTCAATATGGGGCAATCCGTTGCAAGAAACGTGGGATTAAAAGCGGCGCGCGGCGAATACGTTTACATGGTGGACGCCGATGATTGGGTGGAACTAAACGCAGCGAAAGAACTTTATGAATTTGCCGTTAAAGACGATTTAGACATACTGTATTTTGGGTTTTACCCCGAATATGAGGATGAGGAACTGAGGAAAAAATTTGAAAAAAGAATGTTTAACAGTAGAGGCGGGGCGTGTATTGATGAAGTTATAAACGGTCAGGCAATGATAAAGCTTCAAATGGAAAATAAGGCGCTTTACGGCACAATATGGGCGGCTTTGTTTAAGACGGCTTTTTTGCAAGGTCGGCGGTTGTTGTTTGACGAAGAAATTCGCATGGAAGACAGTTTGTTTTCGTTTCAGACAATGCTATACGCAAAAAGAACCAAGTGTGTTCCGGGTTTTTACTATCATTACTATCGGCGGCGCATATCGGTCACAACAGTTAAATTTACCGAAAAACAACTTGCAGATTTGTTTATGATGGCGGTAGGTGAACTGCGGGTGGCAGTGTCGTGCAATGGGGTGTTGCCGGAGTATACGGAGTATATTGCAAGGTGGGTTAGCGGCGAACTGTTAGGTGTGAAGAATATTTGGGACGAGAACAATGAGTATATTAACGAGAAGAATATGATTTATTCGGAGCCATGGAAAAATCTGGTTTTTGAGATTTTTAAGCGTATAGTGAGACGAGAACCGTTGTTGCGTAAATTTACCGATGATGAAATACAAAAATTAAAAGAAACAGAACATCTCATTGTCTACGGAGCTGGGTATGTTGCGGGATTGACGCTGAAACATCTTCATCAAATCGGCGTAGATAGGTTTAAAATTGCAGTTAGTAATATTGGTATCAATGAATTTTTTATGGGAAATAAAATCTACAGTATTTTCGAATTATGCAAGAAGAATCCCAACAGTATTGTGTTAGTAGCTGTGATGCCCGATAAGCAAGAAGATATGGTAGCAATATTAGAATCGTTAAATATTAGTAATTATTTTCGCATGATTTTATGAATGGGGTGTACTGAAGTGAATCGCGATCAACAAATTTGCAAAACTTTAGCGGAAGCTATTTCCGGTGGAAAAAGAAACTTTATAATCTACCCTTTTGGTGTAAACGGTGTTTATACAAAAATTTTCCTGAACGAACGTTTTGGAATTCAGGAAAAATATATTATCGATAACAAGTTATGCAAACTCAACCCTCAAATACATAACGTGGAATTTTTAAGTGCGCTTACAGATAAGTATACTGTGCTTTTAACAAATAATTCGCCGGATTCGTATACTGCAATACGCGAAAGCGTTAGAAGATACGTGGATGAAGAAGATATTGTGGATATTTTTCGGGGGGGTGGAAGAAACTTATACCAAGCGTGGAAAATACAGCGCAGGTCCTTTATGCAATCATTGGTTGGTTGAAAGCGTTGGATCTTTTTCGTCTTTCGCGGTGGGGTGCGATGTGGTGCTTAATCACACGGTTGAGTACATTTCAACTCATGGTTGTTTTTACGCGAGCCAAGAGATGACGCCTGTATTGCCAAAATCTCATTTAGCAAAACCGGGCGACGACTGGTATTTTCCCGGGGTTGTGCCGAAACGCGGCGCGCATAAAGCTCGGCGAATTACCATAGGAAACGATGTTTGGCTTGGAAAAAATGTCATAATTACTAACGGCGCAAATATAGGCGATGGGGTTATAGCAGGAGCCGGCGCAGTTATTACCAAGGATGTTCCCGATTACGCAATAGTTGGGGGTGTGCCGGCTAAGTTGATTAGGTGGAGATACACAAAAGATCAGGTCCGTCGACTAAAAGAAATTGCATGGTGGGATTGGTCGGATGAAAAGATACGCGCGTGTTATGAGGATTTTTATTTACCGATCGAAGTTTTTTTGGCAAAACATGGGAGTGATAATAAATGAATTATATACTTTTTCCTTATGAAAGAGTAAAGCAAGGTTCAAGATGCGTTATATATGGTATGGGATATTTAGGGAAAGAATTTGTCAGGCAGATAGAGAGCAATAATTATTGTAAGATACCGTATGCGGTTGATAAAAATTTCAAAAGTTTGACGAATACCGGAGTTATGGTTAAATCAATCGAAGATTTGCATAATGACGATTGCGATTTTGTGGTTATCGCTGTAGTAGATTCCGCGATTGCGTTGGAAATAGCGACGATGTTGAAAGAAAAGGGCATTTCCTCGGAAAAACTGATTTATGATTTCAAACCTATAGAAATTACGCTTCAAGGTCAAGAAAAAACTTTAAAACGCATCGAATGGTTTTTAGAACAGCCGGTTTGTCGTATGCTATATGGTTTTGAATCGTACATGCAGAATCAAATGCTTTTAAATCGTATAGGACAAGATAGAGTTAACGCCTTGTATTACAAACCGCGTAAAATATCCGAATTGCTTCAAGTGTACGATATTGTGGATTCTAATGGTGAAGTTTCGCAAAACAATTTTGTCAGAGCAGGAAAAAACGGCGATGGCGGATATGTTATTGTCGACCAAACCGTTAATCAGGAGAAAATACTGTATTCATTCGGTGTGGGTTACGATATATCCTTTGAATTGTATATGGTAAAAAGGGGCTATGAAGCTTATCTTTACGATTACACAGTTGACGGTTTGCCGGAGAAGAACGAGAAATGTCACTTTTTCAAAAAGGGCTTGGCAGGTGTGACAAAACCTGATTCTGATATATTTTTTACTCTGCCGGAATTTATGGACCAAAACAGACATCAAGATAAAATGAATATGTTTTTGAAAATAGATATTGAAGGCGGTGAAACGGAAGTATTTTTGAATTTACCAATAGCAATTCAAAAGCTATTTTCGCAGATAGTTGTGGAGTGGCATGATTTGACTCATGAAAATCGGCAAGAAAAAATTATTGCGGCGATGGAGCGTTTAAACAGCACTCATAGATTGGTTCATTTTCATCCCAATAATTATTCACGTATGGCTTTTTACGGTGATAAATGTTTATCTGACGTGGTTGAATGTACTTATGTGCGAAAAGATGATTATGATTTTAAATCGCATGAGGGATTGACGATGACGGAGTTGGATGCGCCTTGCGACATTCGTTATAGAACGGAAAGGTATTTTTAATTGTCGAGTTGCGACCTATATTACACAAACAAGTGATTTAAACACAAAACATCCCCCGCGTTTTAGGCGGGGGATGAAGTCGAATTACATATTCACCGCAATACCGTTTTCTTTTCCAATTTCGGCGATTTTTTCTTTCGGTAGGTCAGACATCTGAGATATAAAGGATAAAGATTGATTAGCTTTAAGCAGTTTTACAATCATATCCTTTTTTCCATCGTTCCAGCCATCGTTCCAGCCATCGTTCCAGCCTTCTCTTCTTTGTTCCTTTAGTTCCATCATTAGTGTCATGTACTCCAACCTCGTTTCTTTGTGTTGTTTTACTCTTTCCACCTCAGCGGCTAAGTCCTTGGTAAATTTCCCTTCGGCTGCTTTGCCGTCAATGTAAGATAAAAAACTATCTATATCCTTGTCCACTTTACCCAATTTGCCTTTAGAGTTTAAAAACATTTTTACCGCATCATCGCCAAGGTCTAAATTGTCTTTTTCGTGGCAACGATTGGTAAATGTATAGAGTTTTAGATTGTTCTGAGGAAAAGGGTCGAAGGTACAGATAAAGATGACATAAGATTTTTTAAGCTCCGTATAATCCTCGCCTTTGCCCAATACGTTAATGTCTATCATCGATTGATAATAGCGGGTTCGTTTTGGAAGCAAGCTAGACGAAGCGTTTGTCGTCTGCATTTCTATGTCTATGATAACGCCGTTGTCGGTTTCAACGTAAAGGTCAAGCCGAACGCCTTTCTGAGTTGGGCTTTCTTCGATAGACATTTCGCTTGTTGGATAGATAATTTTCTTTATTTTTATGTGTAGCAGTTTCTCAATAAGCTTTTTACAAAGCCTTTGATTTTGCATGACCTTTTGAAAGAGAAAATTATCCGAGATAGTAAGTTCTTCCCATTCTTTAATACGTCCCATAGGCGTACCCCCTTTTTTACATTATAACCTATAATGCAAAGGTTTTCCATAAAAAATTGTCGATACAATAAGGAGAAAAATTATGTATAACAAAGTAATACTCTGGCAAGAGCCGCTTGATGTGTTACAATCCTTGCCGGATAACGGTAAATGCGAAATGTCGCCTGCGCAACATGGATTTTTGTGTGGTCTGCTTCGTAAGAAGCGACCTCGTAAGATTTTGGAAGTGGGAGTTGCCGCAGGTGGTACAAGTTGCGTCATTATGGAAGCCTTGGAACGACTCTGCGCTGAGGATAACACTATCGCAGAACTTCATTCCGTGGATTTGAATACGAAATATTACCGCGATACACGTCAACCTGTTGGATATATCACAGAACGCATGGGGGGGGTTACACTCATGTTCGTCGCAAAACGTATTATGGAAACGTGTTGCCGAAGTTTATTGAAGAAATTGGCGGCGATATAGATTTTCTTGTTTTGGATACGGCGCATTCGTTGCCCGGCGAAGTTCTTGATTTCCTATTGGCGTTGCCATATTTAAAAAAAGATGCGGCTGTGGTTTTGCACGATGTTACATTGTCGTTGATAGTGGATAGCCCCGGAAGTTTCGCCACAAATGTTTTGCTTGAAGCTGTCAGCGGAGATAAGTATTTGCTTTTTTCGGATGATTACCCGGAAGGCGTTGACAATATAGGCGGATTTGTAATAACGAAAGAAACCTCAGAAAATATAGCGAATGTATTTTTTTCGTTATTGAAGCGTTGGAGCTATATGCCGAACGAGGAGCAGCTTAAAAGCTATAAGAGGTTTTATGAAAAATATTATGATGATGAGTGTTTACGATTGTTTTCCGCGGCGGTGTCGTTTAATCGTAAAGCCGAATATCGAGGCAAGCTTAAAGATTGTTATGAGGATCCAGGGGAATTAGAAATTGTGTTGCGGCATTGGGCAGCTGCAAAAGATAGAGTTGTTATCTATGGCATAGGCAAATATGGAGAGGCGTTTGTTCGGTACGCAAAAGTGGCTAATCTTAAAGCGGATGCGTTGGTTGTAACAGATGGGCAAAATTTAAGGACAATTTCCGGTTCGGATTTGCCTGTGTATGAGCTTAGCAAGCTTCCGTATTTGCCGGAAGAATGTATGGTAATAATAGCGGTGCAATCGCAATGTACCAGAAAGATTATTGAGAAGGAATTGCGGTTTAGAGGTTATAGTATGGTGCTGTAAACAGAGGTGTTGTGGGTATGTATTATCTTTTTCCCTTTGGAAAGGTGAAGCAAGGCGCAAAGATAATAATTTACGGCGCGGGAATGGTTGGGCAACAATTATTGTCACAAGTAAGAGAAACCCGTTTTGCGGAGATTGTCGCCATTGCCGACCGCGCCTATATGCGATACCCGGATATTGGAATCAAGCTTATTGCGCCGGAAAAAATTACGGAATTAGAATTTGACTTTATTGTAATAGCATTAGAAAGTCCGGATTTAGTTTTAGAGATAAAAAGTTTTCTGGTGGATGCGTATCATATCGATAAAGAAAAAATAATATGGGGTTGTGAGAACAAGCTAACGGAACACAATACAATTAGACCGTTGTCAAATGGTAAAAACATCGCCGATTTTGAGCCTTTCGCTTTCGAAAGAGGCAATATTTCGTTGGGCGTATGCTTATGGGGTGGTTTGGGCGACAATATAATAAGCAAGAAATTTCTTGAGAACTTGCGAGAAGCCACAGACAGCGTTGTTGCCATAGATCTTTACTGCTCGCAAATATTTAGTCATTACGCAAAAGCGATTTTTCAAGAGCCTTGGTACCGAATTTATGATGAATATTATATATATGAATGGAATAAGACTAAGTATGACGTTGCCTTATGTCCGGATTATATTTTACGAATAGATCATATTAATGTTGAAGGATTAAAAAGAAAGTCTAAAAAACTTGGAGAAATTTTGATTGCATTAATGGATAAGATACGGGAGTATGGATTAGACGCAAAGCCTTTGTGCGAGTATTCGATTCATTTTGCTCGTTCGAAATATCAAGGTTGGGATGCTTATATTGCCATGGGGCATGGAATTTTTAAGGATAAGGGTCATAAGGTGAATATTCCGCTTCAAGAAGCGGCGAAAAAAAGATTTAATGAATTAAAGTTGCCACAACGTTATATTACGCTAAATTACGGATGGGGAACAAAAGATTTAAAAAAGGGGCTTCCCGCAAAAATTTGGTTGTTGTCCAATTATATGGAATTGACTCGAATGCTTCGAAAAGAATTTCCAGAATACTCGTTGGTACAATTAGGGACGAAAGGCAGTGCGGTTATTGAAGGCGTTGATCATGTTATACAAGGGGAAAGTTTAGAAATTGTAAAATATATACTTTTAAACAGCGCTCTACATATTGATTGCGAGGGTGGATTGGTACATCTTGCAACTCAACTTGGAACCAAATGTGTGGTATTATTCGGACCGACCCCTGAGAGTTATTTCGGTTATAAAAGCAACATTAACATAAGCGCGAATGTTTGCAAACCTTGTTATTATGCTTATAATGACTTTACGCTTTGCGCTAGAGGATTGAAAGAACCTCTTTGCATGATGTCCATAACGCCGGCTATGGTAATGGATAGGATAGTGGAGTATTTGAGTAATACTGGTTAAAAAAGCCTCCCCATAGTGGGGAGGCGACAGAAGCGGCGAGGGACGTCCCATAGGCGTACCCCCTTTGCTACATTATAACTCATAAAGAAAATGTTTTCCATAAAAATTTGAGAAGGTATATTTAAACGGAGGTCTTTCATGGAGAAAAAATTTATCGTATGGGGAACAGGGCAAGAAGCAGATAAGCTCATGAAAAGGCTTTCTAAAATAAACTCGGTTTGCGAAGAAATTATGAGCGAAAAGGCTCTCGATGTTGCTTGGTTTTTAGATAGCAACATTGAAAAGACAAAACAGCTTTTTTACGAAAAAGAAGTAAAGCTGTCTAAAAGTTTCTCACAAAATAAAAATCATACAATAATTGTGGCTGTGGCAAAAAATGAAGAAATATTGGAGGAATTGGAACAATGCGGATATAGCAGAAATAAAGAATACATGACTATTGATGACTTTTATAAATGGTTGTGGGATAAATCGCGTTTGTTTTGGCGATTAGTTGAGGCTTTGGGTATAAACGATAACGATTTTCTGACGGCATTGCAAAAACATGATTTGCCGGAAGATATAGCCGATAAATTCGACGAATTGCTTGATGAACTTCGTCTTGTTTGCGAAAAGTTAAAACGTATGAAGTGGCTTTCGTTTTTGCATGAAGCCTTGGCTCAAACTATTTTTACGGTTAACTGCGATTGGTCGAACAGAGAAATTATAGGTAAGAAATTGCTTGATATTTTGGGTGTTTCGGGGTTTGTGGATTGTTTGGAGAGAATTTATAAGGATCATATAACGCTTGCTGCTAAGTGGATGCCGCAAAATGTCGTCAAAAAATCCAAACGTGCATTACCGCAAACAATCGCTATGTATTATACCCGTTATTACAACGGCGGAGTAGAGAGAATGTTGTCGCGGATAATACCTTTGTTTATCCGGCATGGATATCGAGTAATTCTGTTTACGGATGAAATTAAAGAGGATATGGAATATCCATTGCCACAAGGAGTCGAGCGAGTAAAACTAGGATATGAGAATGGGCGTAAGGCAAGATGCGAGAAGTTGATTGAGACGTTAAAGCGTTTTGATGTAGATGTTTTTTGCGGTCATCAGTACGGTAGAAACGCTCTTTATGACATATTTTGCGTTCAACAGGTTGGAATTCCGTTTGTGTTGGAAATGCACAATAATTTTAGTTTTATTACGGATTTGTTGGGCGGCAATTCTTTGGAACTGGCTCGTAGGGTCGATGCGCTGGTTACATTATCCAAAACGGACGAAATGTTTTGGCGGTTGCAAGGCGCAAAGAGCGTATATGTTCCAAATCCGGTGGATGCGCCGGAGAAAGAAGATGTTACGCCAAAGCCGAACACTATTTTATGGTTGCAGAGAATAGAACAAAGGCAAAAGCAAGTGTTGGATTTGCCGGAGATTTTAAAGTACGTTATAGAACTAATTCCCGAAGCAAGATTGCAAATAGTGGGCGCTACCGATGATCCTGATTTAGAGGCTCGATTGCGCAAGATGTTCGACGAATTGGGACTTACTCAAAACGTAGATTTTTTAGGATTTCACACGGACGTTGCGAAATATTATCGACAAGCTGCCGTTATGTTAATGACTTCCGCATTTGAAGGTTTCCCGATGACCATAGCCGAAAGTAAGCGATATGGAGTTCCGCTTGTTATGTATGAATTACCTTATCTTGAGCTTTTACGAGATGGTAAAGGATACGTCTCTGTGCCGCAACGAGATAAAAAAGCTATCGCAAAAGCGTTGGCGCGAGTGTTGAAGGATAGCGCATTACGAGAGAAATTATCTAAAGAAGCGAAAGAGAGCCTTTATAAGTTTTCTCAAATTAATCTCATGTCAGAATGGGAAAAAGTTTGGTCAATCGCTGTTCGCGGAAAAGATGCCGTAACTTTGTCCGATGAAGAAAAAACTTTCAGCGAGATCGAACGCTTATTGTTGCAACTTGCTCACAGAACGCAAATTGCCGGTATAAAAAAAGAGGAACGCAAAATGGAATACATAATTTACGGCGCAGGTCAAGGCGGGAAAGCTGTTTTTGAAAAATGGGAGGGGGTAAATAATGTATACTTCAAAGGTTTTTTCGATAGGGAAAAAACGGGGAATTATATGGGTTTGCCTATTATGCGTTATGAGGACGGAGATCGAAATATTCCGGTTCTTATCTCGTTGATGAGTCCTTTTCATGCGCTCGAAGTCTATAAGGATTTGCGAAAAGCCGGCTATACAAAGCTTTATTGGTATAGGGAAAATCCATACGCCGATGAAAGCGATTTTCAGGCGCAGGTGGAGGATATGCGAAATTGGGGAGACGCTGTATTATTGCAGGTCGAAATGCACCTTTCCGATAGATGCAACTTAAATTGTAGAGGCTGTACGCATTTTTCACCGTTGTTTCACGAAATGGGGTTTGATAAAGAAACAGCGTTGACAGATGTTCGAACTTTGGCGAGGAATGTATCGCATATTATGGATTTTTATTTCTTAGGCGGAGAACCTTTCTTAAACAAAGATATCGCATCGTATATTCGAGCTGTTCGCTCTATTTTGCCTCAGACGCGGCTGACGGTTGTCACCAACGGTTTGCTTATTCCGAAACTTCCCGATGAAGTGTTGA
>JAFXOC010000175.1 GCA_017529085.1 Selenomonadaceae bacterium
CCTATAAATTTAATGTGGGGTCTTATAACGCCAAAAACTCCGTCCAAGCCGCCTTCACCGCTTTCTCTAAATTTTCCAAACTACCCTCATTGTAAATTACAAAATCCGCCAGTTTCTTCTTCTCGTCAAGTGACATCTGCGCTCTTAATCTCGCTTCAGCCGCAATTCTATCCACGTTATCACGTTTCATTAAACGACTGATTTGAATTTCCCTTGAAACATAGACCACCCAAGTAACATCAACCAAATCCTGAAAATTCGTCTCAAACAACAACGGCACATCCAAAACCGCATTCTTTTCGCCAATCGCAGTCAATCGCGCGATCTCCGCTTCGACATACTCTCTGATTAACGGGTGAGCCGTACGGTCAATCCATTCTCTTTCCTGCGGATTTTTAAAAATGCAATCGGCGATTTTCCTTCGATTTAGATTTCCGTCCGACAAGAGAATGTCTTTGCCGAAATGAGAAGCATAGGCTTTCCACAAAGGTTGATCGATTTCTGCCAGTTTATGGGCGATTGCATCCGTATCGATAATGTTTGCGCCTAAATTTATTAAAATATTCGCCACAGCCGTTTTGCCGGAAGCGATTCCGCCGGTTAAACCCAAAACCTTCATTTACTTCGCCTCTGCCCAATTTTTCCCCGTGTGAACGTCAACCGTAAGGGGAACTTTAAGTTCAACCACATTTTCCATAGCGTCCTTTACAATCTTCGAAACCTTTGGCGCTTCTTCCTCCGTAGTTTCAATCACAAGCTCGTCATGCACCTGCAAGAGTATTCTGCTCTTTAATCCGGCAGCCTTTAACGTTTTCGCAGTCTTTATCATGGCGAGTTTAATAATGTCCGCCGCAGTCCCCTGAATGGGAGTGTTCATCGCCATTCGTTCCGCGTTGCTTCTTATGTTGTAATTGCCGCTTAAAATCTCGGGCAAGGCGCGACGACGATTGAACATTGTGGTAACAAATCCTTTTTCCTTCGCCGTTTTAATAGTTTCGTCGATGAAATTTTTTATCCCGGTATAACGCGCAAAGTATTTTTCGATATATTCCCTGGCTTCCTTTTTAGCTATACCCAAATCGCGAGACAATCCGAAATCACTAATTCCATACACAATTCCAAAGTTCACAGCCTTTGCTCTTCTGCGCATTTCGCTTGTCACTTCATTAAAGGGCACGTTAAACACTTCCGAAGCCGTGCGTCTATGAATATCGTCCCCCGCCAAAAATGCGTCTATCATGCCTTTATCTTCCGATAGATGCGCCAAAATACGAAGCTCTATCTGAGAATAATCCGCAGATAACAGTAAATCGTAACCGTCGGAGGGCATAAACAGGGCGCGAATGGCGCGACCTTCCTCCCGTCTTACGGGGATATTCTGCAAATTGGGGTCGGAACTTGAGAGTCTTCCCGTCGCAGCTATTTTTTGATGAAATGTGGTATGCAATCTGCCGGTACGTTTGGAAACAAGCGCGTCTAAAGAATCAAGATATGTGGATTTTAATTTTGACAGCATACGATACGACAGTATTTTCTCGATTATGGGGTGATCCTGTTTTAACCCCTCCAATATTTCCGCATTGGTGGAGTATCCCTTCTTAGTCTTCTTCGATGACGGAAGTCCCAACTTTTCAAAAAGTATATCGCCCAATTGCTTCGGAGAATTTAAATTAAACCTCTCTCCCGCAAGGGAGTAGATTTCAGCTTCAAGCTCCGCGATGTTCTCAGCGATTTTAACGCTCTCCTCCCCCAATTTTTCGCGGTCCAAATAAACCCCCGCCCGCTCCATTTCATAAAGCGTGTCTATAAGCGGGACTTCCATTTCGTCGTAAAGAGAACGCAAACCGTATTCCTTTAAACCGTCCAAAACCTTGCGCCCGATTTTTTGAACGATTGTCACTTCCAAAGTTAAAATCTGTTTAGGGTCTTTCAACTTTTCGGGAACAAACACGCCCGGAAGCATACTTTTTGCAATGCGCTCGATTTTTCCCTCCGCTTCGGGATGCAAGAGATACGCCCCCAAAAAAATATCCGTAACATTGGTAAGATATGAAAATCCTCCGTGATAAAGAGTTTTCTTGTCGTATACCCAAATTTCCTTCGCAGCTTTTAAAAGTTCTATCGCCTTGGAATAAATTAAAGAATCGGCTACTATATACCCCGTTTTAGAGGAAGTTTTCAGCATAATGCCTAAAACAGTCATATCCACGTTGCGTCCCGCAGTCTCAAGTCCGAAAGCGATAGGCTCTCCCGTGAAGTAATTCTCCAATTCTTCAACGCTGTCTATAAACTCGTATTCCAAAGATAATTTGGGGAGCGCAATTTCCGGTAAATCGTCAAAAAGCCCCCGCGGTTTTTCACTTGTACTCTCAAAATTTAAAGTCAACGGCATTTCCGCCGTCTTTGTTAAATCCTTGCCAAAATTTTTTTCAAAGGTCTGCCAAAGTTTCTGAAGCTCATATTTTACGCAAAATTCCCGCATAGCGGCGAAATTCGGCTTGATAGCGTAAGCGTTCGGCTCAAATTCCAAATTTGGCGTATTCAAGCAAATTGTCGCAAGCTCTTTTGATAAAAACGCCTGTTCTTTGCAATTCGTCAAGTTTTCCTTTAACTTTTTCCCCGAAATTTTATCTATATTGGCGTATACATTTTCAAGGCTGCCATATTCACGCATAAGTTTCAGCGCAGTTTTTTCGCCAACTCCGGCAACGCCCGGAATATTGTCGGAAGAATCCCCCATGAGTCCCTTTAAATCAATGAGACAAATCGGCTCCATGCCGTATTCTTCACGAAATGCCGCTTCATCATAAATTTTTATATCGCTGATTCCCTTTTTCGTAAAATATATTTTTAAGTTATCTCTTACGAGTTGCAACGCATCCCTATCACCGGTCACAACCACGGCTTCATGTCCCGCCTCAGCCGTCTTTACCGCTAGAGTTCCTATTATATCGTCCGCTTCAAATCCTTCGATCTCGATAAATTTAATACCGTGAGCGGCGGCAAATTCCCTAAACATCGGAATTTGCATTTTGAGTTCGTCGGGAGTTGGTTTGCGAGTCCCCTTGTACTCGGCGTATTTCTTTTTTCTAAAAGTCTCCTTGCTCTTATCAAAAGCGATAACCACCCCATCGGGCGATTCTTCCTTCAAGAGTTTTACGAGCATATTGTAAACGCCAACCACGGCGTTGGTATATATTCCTCCGGCTGTAGACAAAAGAGGCAAGGCGTAAAAAGCGCGGTACAACAGACTGCTGCCGTCTAAAATCGCAAATTTCAACTCTTAGCCCCCTTATTTTTCGTGTTCCTTACAATCACAGGCTTTCCCTTTTTGCCTCCGCTCTTTTTTACATTAACCGAATTATTCTTGTCTTTAACATCGACAACTTCTTTCTTTACACCTTTATCCGTTGCAACCGCAGTTTTGCTTCCGTCTTTCACAGCAGGTTCCGTCGTATTTACAACGGTATTATTAACGTCTTTGGTTTTCTGTTCACTCTTAACAGGCTCGGCATCATTCGCTATTTTTTGCTGTTCCATGCCGGCAATAGTTCCGACTTTACCCTTCTTTGCTTTTTCGGCGCTTCCGATTACATAATCGTTCTTATTCAATCCGCCCTTAACCTGAAAGAGTTTTTCCAAATCCCTTGCGTCCATATATAAAACGTTATTTTTTAAAGCTCCGGCAGAAGTATCGTGTAGAGTAGTTATAATACCTGTTTCCTTATTCCATTCGATTTTTTCTTCTAATTTCTCCGCTATCTTTTCAGCGGGAAGATACATGACTCCATCAAACTGCACAGCTTTGTCTTTAAGTTTTTCGCCGTTTAAAATTATGGTATTGGATTTTCCCACGAACGAAGGCGCGCCATCTGACGCTTGTATTTTTTTCGATATATCCTCGTCGCTGACAAAATTTTCCACGCCAAAGCCTTTAAGCCAATTTTTAATCATATCGACGGTAAGATTCTGTCGGTTGTAAATGTCAGGATATACATAATAAGCCACAACGCCTTCGGGAGTTTTTTCCACAATAACCCTATTGTAATTTATCTCAACGGGAGTACCGATTTCTACCAAATCGAAAAGTTCCTCCACATTTTCCTCTCTCATACGAATACAACCGTTAGATACATAATGTCCTATGCTGTTGGGATTATTTGTACCGTGAATCCCATAATTGCCGTAAAGTTGCATCCAACGATACCCCAAAGGATTGGACGGTCCGGACGGTATAACGTTTCTGTGGTTGCCGGGATCAGTCCATGTGGGATTTTTATCTTTGCTGCTGATTTTAAAATAACCGACGGGA
>JAFXOC010000176.1 GCA_017529085.1 Selenomonadaceae bacterium
CTCGTTCTAAAGATTTGGATCAGTTCAGTTCAAGATCCGATGGTTATTGGGAGTCCATAGAAGAAATGGGAGCAAGAACATTTGAAGCGTTAATTAAACGCAAATTAAGTAAACTGGATATTCGCAATGATTTTTTGGTAAACGTAAAATCAAAAATGGATTGGGAAGTTGAAGCAAATCCGGAACAACCTTATCCATATCCTACGGAGGAAGAATTAGACACTTTAGAGCCGTATTTCGATAAATTTGTTTCTTCCATAAAGCAAGAGGAAAACGAAGAAGGCAAAATTTGTTTATATTCTTCAAGGGGCGATGGGAAAAATTTAGAGGAAAATTCAAAGCAAATTTCCTATAACGAATTAACCCCAGAAGAAACGGCAATACACGCTTTCGGGGAACAGATTTTAGATGTTCAGACCGTTTTTCTTGACGCTGATGAAAAATTGCATGGCAAATACGATAAGGACGCTAATATTATGTATCTTAACAGAAATTCCGAAGTATCTTTGCCGTGGGTTGTCATGCACGAAACCTTTCACGCCATGAAAAATGCAGATCCGAATTTATACAACGAAATTATGGCGTTTACAAACAATGAGGAAGCCTTTTCCAAGGAAGTCATTGACGCTTACCGAAAAGAAAGAAACGACATGAGTCTTTCGGAAGAAATCGTTAAAGAGGAACTATTGGCGGATGCCTTTGCGGACTATAAAACCGGTAGGCGCGTAATGAAAAATTTATCCGAAAAACAGCCTACCACAGCGTCTAAGCTCTGTAAGTTTTTCAACGATGTTGTTTCTGGCGCCAAAAAATTTTTCTTCGGCGAAGATAAAAAGGTATGCGAAGAAAAATATCCGCAAGCGAAACTTTCAAATGAAAGTTTTGATGCTTTTGCAAAGCATATTGAGAATTTGCATAAGGAACATCTGGAAACCCAAAAACTTACCAAGGGTGAGGAAATGTTTATGCTGACAATGAACGAAGCGGATAACATTGACAATATTATCTCCCCATACGCTTATAATCCGACAAAGCAAGCGGAATTTGATTTTAAGTTTATTGCAAATACAAAATCAAAATATAAACTTAAAGATATTGCTTGCGTGGTGGATAGCGTATCGCCGTTGGGTAAAGATGGGTACACGTCAAAACTTTTGAACCAAGTTGCAAGAAAAAGTAATTTAAGTAAACAAACAAGATAAAGGTTTTGAATTACGATTTAATGTCAGATAATGCAGATATTTACGCAAAGCTGGATATGTCGGAATGGAATGTATGTGAGAAAATTTCCTTTTTCGCAAAGAAAGAAATTGACGATAATTTGAGTCTCGATGAACAAAAAGAGGAAATCGAGGATTTTCACAAAAAAATTACAAAAAAATTTGAAAATCTTAAAGACAGCAGTTGGAATCAAGATTACGATTATGTTTTTGAAAGCAAACCTATTGAGAAGGTGAAATTACCGAATTGGGCAATTATGAAATTGCATGATTATCAAGAGGCGGTCAGCATACAAATGGTGAAATCCGCAAAGGACGGTAATTTTAAATGGGTTTTAGATGCCATTTCCGGAGGTAAAGAAGTTTCCTATGGACCATTTTCATCGGAAGATTCGCTGGAATTGATGAAAGCAGCTATAAAAAACCACGGTGCAGATAATCAATTCTTGAAATCTATGGCGAAGGCAATAGCCAGATGTAACAGCGAGGATCAAGAATTTACGCAAAAGCTCCTGAAAGAAACCTTAAAAACCGAAGAATACAAAAAAGCAGCAAAAGAAATTTTACAAAATAACAAAAAATCGGGAAAAAATGTTGGCAGGTAAATAAAAAGAATTACGAAAAAATGATTTTAAAAATCAATTTTTCGTAATTCTTTTTTCCTTATATAATAAATCCACAAAATAAGAAATTTTTAAAAATTTGTATGTTATAATAAATTTAATTTTTAAGATTACTCAAAAAATATTTCATTAGTAATTGTTTCAATTTATTGATTTTATTTTTTGAGCATTATGTAATTAGTTGTCAGATATAAAGGAGTGTTAATATTGGAAAATATTAAGGTGAATGAGGATTCGGTCAAAAAAACGGTAGACTCTGCTTCTGATTCCGTAAATGAGAACTCACAAGAAAATGAAGAACAAATCGAACGGATTCGGGACGAAGAATACTTCGTTTCGCAAATCGAAGGATTAAAGGTTCAGTTGCAAGAAAAAGAACAAGAATATAAAAAATTGTCCAAGGATTACGATGTTTTACAGAATAAATATATGAGCATTAAAGAAGATACTTCAAGTTTTAACGAGGATCTTATTTCTCGTTATCGGGCGCAAAGTGAATCGTTGGCAAAGAGATTGGAACAAACTCAAAACGACATGAGTAAAATGCGAAAAATAAAAAATTCTCGTATTGATTCGCTGGAAAGTTTAGTAGATGATTTACAAAATAAAATCAAAGAGTTGAATGTAGGTTTACAGAAAAAAATCAACAGCGATTTGGAGAATTTAAACAAATCGGCTCAAGTGGATAAACTTATGGAGCAGGTTCATGGACTTGAAATGCAAAAAGCCGAGTTAAATCAACAGATTGAGGAAATGCGTATTGAGGTAGTCGATGCAAATACCCGCGCCAATGATATAGAAAGAATATTATTAGGTGTGAGCGGTACGCTTAACAGAACCAATGAAAAAATAAACAAGGTTTTAAAAATTAAAGCGGATTTAACGCAAAAATCTTCAACGGTTCAATCGCAGACCACCGAAAACAAAGATGTATCTGAAACGGCTGCGATCAATGAACAACAAATGCCTGAAATTTACAATTCCTCGGTAATTGATGACAGAACTTTGCCTGAATATCAAACAACCGATGCTATTTCTATAGATTCGGCTTCTAAAGTTGTTAATGTTCCGTCCGAGGAAACCTCGGAAGTTCATGCCGAACCTTTTTTAAGAACATCCACACCGGCAAAGGAAAGATTAATGTTGTTTTCAGAAG
>JAFXOC010000019.1 GCA_017529085.1 Selenomonadaceae bacterium
GTCAAAAGCGGCTTTTTTTAAATCTTCCCAGTACCGAAAGAGAAAATCCGCGTCTATTTTTTCCCTCGCCCAAGGCTCGCCGTACACCCATTCGCCATTATATAAATCAACCTGCAACACAGGTTTATTTACCGTAACCGAAGTAAGCAGCAGTGAAAAACTCATGTAACCGCACGGCACACCTTGCTCTGTTTGTATGTTTAAGGCTTTTTTCAAGATTTCCGTCGTATTTTTTATGAGATAATCCAAAATTTCATCGGTATTTTCTTCCAAATACGCCAAAGTTTTGTCCAAAAATGCCCGCTCTATCCCTTGATAACGTTTGGTATAATATTCATCATAGGTCATTATCATAACATTTCACCTATTCGCCGAGTTTTATGCTGTTCCCTCCGACAGACACCTGATCGCTCAAAATCTTTATATGAGAAGATCCCGCCTGCAAATCAATGCTTTTTTTCGACACTATCTGCACTTTGCCTTTAGCATCCATAGAAATATCTCCGTCTGCGGACACATTGATATTTTTGTTTGATATAAGAGAAATCCCTTTCCCTTTTTCAAGTTTTGCAAATAATTTCTGATGTTCGCAGATAATCTCGACTCCCGTATCAGTCAGCAAAATTTCTTTTCCGCCGGGAGCTTTAAAACTTTTATTGCGAACTTTTTCGATTGGCGACAGATTTATCGCGCTTGACGCAAAAGCCTCGGATTCCTCGTTTGACGGGAAGAGAACTCGAACGTAATCCCCTACCTCAGGCATCACATACCAACCGCTGCCATCCTTGCTCGAATACGCTGTTGCATAGGGGAACCAAATATCGCCTGAAGAATCGTAACTTTTATCTATATCCACAAAATGAACCTGAACCTTATCCTTTTTAACGGTCTTCACCGCGCCTGTCAGAATTCGCCCCGCAAGATTAAGATGTTGTGTTGCCGGAGCCAAAAAACCAGTTGCTTTCTTATTTAGGTCGTACGTCATCCTCAAAATACCGCCCGAAAGTTTTCCGAAAACCTTCCTTATGTAATAACTTTCGCCGTTTAACTTTACCTTATTCCCCAAATATGCGTAATCATAAGACTCTGCCCGAAGACCCGAAAAATTTTCCATCATAGCTTTTTCTTTACTGAGCCAATAATTTTTACTCACATTCTCAAAAGCCTCCGCCTCCACGTACCTAGAAACCCTTGATGTAGTCAATTCAAACTCTCCGCTGCCTTCGTTAAGCCCTAAAAAAACGGAGCATTTCGGGGCGGTAATGTCAGAAATCAGCGGGACATTAAACCTTGACGCAATCCTTTTGGCAAATTCCCAATTTGTTTCTCCAAACTGCATTACAAGTTTCTCGATGGACTTGTTTAATTTGCTCAAAAGTTTTACCGTACCATCCGAGCCAAAAGCCTTCGTCAAAATATCCTGATAGGTTTTCTTACTGTTTTGAAAACTCTCCGACTTTTGTTTTATATTAGACATATAACTTGTATCGGCAAGCTCCAATGATAAAAATGAAGAACTTTCACAATTTTCCAAATTTGCTTCCAAAACATTTCCCAAAAATATAACTTGCCTCTCTTTACCCACAGAAATTTTTACTTTGTTTTCAAATTTTGCGTCCTCCATGAATTTTTTTCCCGCATCTCCGTTAGTTTCAACCAGAACGAACGCTCGCCCATGCTCGTTTGGCGCATGCTTGACAGATAAATCGAGAAGTCTCGCCCCACTAAGGCTTTCCTTCCCTTCCGCTTCTATCTTTATCATCCTGACGCTTATTCCGTTTTTTGCCACATAAGGTTTCGGCAACTCACTCACCCCTTTAGTTGGGGCGCTGCCCCAAACCCTGCAAGGGGCGCTGCCCCTTGACCCAGGCAGGACTTCACAGCCCTGCACCCGCAATTATTTTGTTTTGTATTTTATTCTTGGTCTATCCTTTGTGCCTTGTTCTTTAGCGGAAGTTTTCACTGCGTTGCTTACAGAACCCGGTCCTATCGCAGCGGGTTGACCGCTACCTACCCCGGCTCCCGGCATATATGCTCCCGTAAACAGAGCTTTCGTCTTTATTTTTCCTTTACCCACATCTATACTACTGTTTCCTACGGCAAGAATTACGCCCTTACTGCCTTTAATTTTTAACGTCCCGCTGTTGCCATCACTAGATTTCTTTTCTTCCTTCTTCTTATTCTCTGCTTTGATTTTTTTATCCAGTTCCTTCGCCAAATCCGAAAGCTCGGTTTTTTCAAGCTTCGCTCCCGAAGATTTTAAACTGCCGGGACTCTCTCCCAACATTCCCGCCGACGTGCTTATCATCGTCTTGGCAGGTTGCCCGCCCGTTGAGGTATATGCGATATATCCCGTCGAATGCGGCGCAATCATATTTAATTGATTGCTTAATACATTGCCCGCCGAAGCCTGCAATGATAAATCGCTGTCCGCCGTTATATTTACATTTTTCTTGGATTTTAAGAAAATCCCTCCGTCAAACTTTTCCTGCAAGCTCATTTCCTTATCTTTAGTGGCTATGGTTATTTCATCCGGAGTAAATTCCAAAGACTGTCCTTCTGATGCAAGCACTCTAGTCGTAGGTTGCAATTTATCCAAAAACGCCTCTTTTTCCCGCAAACTGCCAAGCGCCAAAAGCAAGCCGCCCTCTTCAAAATAAACGACAA